>CAYNIG010000025.1:0-28422 GCA_964396995.1 uncultured Saprospiraceae bacterium
GCACCTTATCTTTTGATTGGGGATATGTATGTTGGTGGTGCACGAAATTGCGGTGATGACTGGGGATCAAGATTGGCTGTATTGGCTGCCATTGATAAATATCAAACTGCCAAATCAGTAGACGCTTCCAGTGCAGACGATGCCAATGAAAGAATTGGCCGCATCTCTTCTGCTATGCCAGACAAATCTGAAGGATTCATGAGAGGGGTAAAGGAGGGCGCGAGCATGGCTGTTCCCTGCTGGATTGGAGAGACGGTTAAAATCAGATATAAATCATAATCAGTTTTATTGATAAATGGTGCCAGAAGAATTGTTTGTGCACCAAAATGCAAGGAAGCCTCATCTCAACGATGGGGCTTTCTCCTTTTAGGTTAATTTGAATTCCAGATGTAAAATCAGGATGAAAAAATTGTATTTAATTTTGTATTTTATTTGCTTATAAAAATAATTCCATATGAATAAACTATTTTATGTCTGGGTTTCACTGAGTGTCCTCAGCTGCTCACCCAAATCAACAGTGCCAGCACCCGCTGAATCAAAACCTCAGCCCGGTACCCCAGCTGTAGACTTATCAAATCTAAGCCCATGTCCTAATTGGCTTTCTTTACCCAATCAGGACGATATTTCTAATGAATATATAATTTATCGAGATGCTATAAAACAAGGGAATTACAAAAAGGCTTATGAAGGCTGGAAAAAAGTATATGCCGTGGCCCCGGCAGCAGATGGAAAAAGGACAACTGTATTTGACGACGGAATCCGGATACACACCCAATTTTTCAAAGAAGAAAAAGATGAGACAAAGAAAAAAGAATATGTTGCATTGGTTCTGGATTTGTATGAGCAAAGTGCAAAGTGTTATCCTGCCGGTGCAAATGTAGATGCCCAAAAAGCATTTCAGTATTATTATTCTTTTCCAGGGTATGCTCCCGATTCAGAGATATTTGCATTATTCAGGAAAGCTTTAGATAAAGATGGATTAAAAGCGGATTATTTTATTTTAAATCCATTTACCGCTCTGCTAATCCAGCAATTTTTAGAAAGTAATATCAGCATTGCCGAAACTCAAAAATATGCTACCCTGGTAAAGGAGATTTTAGAAAATGGCTTGAAAAATTGCAAAACTCCAAAAGAATGCGAGCCATGGAATATTATTAACGATTATGTTCCGGCCAGGTTGGCCGATCTGGAAGGAGTGGAGGGTTTTTACGATTGTGATTACTATAAAAATAAATATTACAAAGATTTTCCATCTTCTACAACAGATTGTGACACGATCAATGCTATGTTTGGAAAACTCCGGTGGGCTAAATGTCCCGATACAGACGACGCAGTAATGGCAATAAAGACTACCCGGGACGCGAACTGCAGAAAGGTAGTAGAAGTAAAAATAACCACGGTAAGCAAAGCCATGGATGCATTAAATGACGGAAACTATAAAGAAGCCATCAGTTTGCTTAATCAGGCTGTGGCAGAAACGGATGATAAAAACAGAAAAGCTGAGTTGACAATGCATGTAGCCAGTATATATTATGGTCAACTAAAAAATTATTCTGAAGCCAGGAAATCCGCATTGCAGGCTGCAGGATTTAGGCCAAACTGGGGTGCCCCTTATATGTTGATTGGGAATTTATATGCATCCAGTGGGCCATTATGTGGGCCTGGCCGAGGGTTTGATAGTCAGCGTGTGGCTTGGGCAGCTATTGATAAATGGGCTTACGCGAAGGCAATTGATCCATCTGTGACCAGTGAGGCAAATAAAAAAATTGCGACATATAGTCAATATCTTCCGGATAAAAGTGATTTATTCATGATGGGTATAGCAACAGGAAGTACCATCCGGATTCCATGTTGGATACAGGAAAATACTATCGTAAGACCTAAGCCATAGAAGGAGGCAGATGAATTACATTAATTCAAAATAGATTCGATATTCTTTTTTAATTCAGATTTTGCGGGGACTCCCGCTACCCGCCAAAGCTGTTTGCCATTTTTAAAAATCATTAGAGTAGGTACTGCCTGAATATTGTATTTTTCAGCTAATGGTCTGTTGCGATCGATGTCGATTTTGTAAATTTTAATTTTGTCACTATAATCTTCTTTTACTTGTTCCATCATAGGTGCCATCATCTTGCATGGGCCACACCATTCAGCATAAAAATCTATTATTACAGGAAGGTTCTGATTTATTAATTCGGTAAATTTCATAAACTATTTCAAAATCGTTTTCAAATATTAAACAGAAAAAATGGTCTAAAGATTTCAAAATTCACAAGTTGTGTTCGCTCCTTGATAATCAAGGCGAACTTTATGATTGTCAATCGTTTACCAAATGAAATTTAATGATTTGTCAATGTTAAATTTCAAGATTGAATTGTTCCTATAATAAATGATTTTTGCAGTCTCAAATTTTAAAAACATCATGAAAAAAACATTGTCAATCGCATTATTATCTGGCGTACTTTTCGCCTCTTCTTGTAATTCTAACAAAGCGGCTGAAGAAGCTGCCGCTGCTGCTGCCAAAGCTACCTCTGACAGCCTTGCTCAGGTTGCTGCTGCTCAGGCTACAGCCGATTCATTAGCAAAGATAGCTGCCATGGCAGATACTATGAAAGTGGATACTACAATGAAAACCAAGTAATTGCATCTCCTTTCAATTCACCGAAAGATGAAGAAAATTTTATTAGGCATTTTGGTAATTGCAAGTGTTGTGTCTTGCAAAAACAAAGCTGCTGAAGAGGCTGCATTAGCTGCAGCTGCAAAAGTTACTGCTGACAGTATTGCTATGGTGGAAGCTGATAAAGCTACAGCTGACAGCATAGAGAAAGCCACTGCAGCCGCTGTAGAAGCAGCAGATACTACGATGTGGAATTCCGATCTGGGTAAAAAATTAAAAGCCCTGTGTATTACTAATCCTGCAAATCAGGCTGATATCGATAAAAATATCATTTTGAAATACGCAGCAAAAAACAACCTTGATGTAAAGTCAACTAAGTCCGGACTATTTTATATTCTTGAAAATCCCGGAAAAGGTGCTTTTGCAAAAAAGGAAGAAACGGTAACTTGTAATTACAAAGGGTATTTCCTCGATGGCAGAGAATTTGATTCCAGTTACAAAAACGGGTCACCATTGGTATATCCATTGAATCAACTGGTCCCAGCGTGGGTAGAAGCAATGACTTCATTGGTAAAACCAGGAGGTAAAATCAAATTATTGGTTCCATCTGCCCTTGGATATGGTGTTCAGGGATTCCCAGGAGCTATCCCGGGAAATACTGTACTTGCATTTGATATGGAATTTATCAAAGTGGGTCAATAGAATTAAATAAGCAAATAAAATTTTCAGGAAGGCCCGGGATCAATCCCGGGCTTTTTGTTTTTTTATTCTTTCAATAGTTTATTTTTAAGTAGGGCTTGCTGTTTAAGTTAAACCTAATTTTTTTTGCCAAAAAATAGGCTTTGAACTTTTTTTCGCCCCGAGGCTCATTAACATTCAGTCGGGATTTGAAGCAAAAAAAGTTGCGAAAATGTTCAAGCTTTATATTTATAGTTTATTTTGATAGTGCAAAGCTGCCTAAAAAAAACTCGCCCTGGCTTTCACCCATTTGACATTTCTCTATTGCTTCCAAAATCATAATTTTCTAATTAAACATCTAGCCGCTCGACCATTTTAGGCACCCTAGATTCTGAATATCGTTTTTAGATGCACGGTTTTAAAGGGAAACATTAAATTATCTATGCCTTCTAATAGTCCAAAATGGTGTATAACCCTATTATAAATAGTGCACCTTTTAATTAACCTGTAAGCCTCAGGGACTTCCTATATTATTTTGGTATTGCCGTGGATACAGAATTATTTTTTTTAATATGCCAATCTTTATTAGTCACTGGGAATTCAATTCATTCCTTTAGGAAAAGATGGCTTTCAAATAAAATTATCGAAAACCGAATATTTTGATTGTCAGAGTCTAAGGTAGGTCCCTCGGAAGGTAAACATACTTGCTGGTATATATTATTCAGCTCTGAACAGAATCTGCCCCTGTAAGAGTTTCTGGATGCCCTGAACAAAAATTAGAACATGGTTTTTCAGAGCCATTGTTATCATTAGTAAAGAGGTTTCACCGGAAATTATAGCTTTCTTTTGGTAGCAGAATGATGAGACCACTTCTGCTTTTCCTCACGCAAGGATGTAATTTCTGACCTTATTTTAGCCTGATATTCGTGCTAATTCAAAATAAGACGCATGTCGGTTTAAATTATTTTTCAACGCAGCAATAAGATTGAAATAAAAAAGCCGTTCCAAACTGAAACGGCTTTAAAAAGAATTTATTTAGAGTAAGCTTATGCGTCGCCAAATTTCTTCACCAACCAGATCACGAAAGATACTGTACCAAAAAGGTAAGCCAGTGAAGCTAATAACCAGAGAACTCCAAATCCCCCTGCTGTAACCACAGACCAGGAAAGAATTGAAAGTAATAATCCTGCACCCCATCCAAAAATTCCAAACCACAACCACTTATTTACAGGATCTTTAAAATCTACTGCGTTTTTGTGCATTTTCTTTACCATCATTTTTTGTAACATGCCTAATCTTTTTTGATTTCTGGCCTCTTTCTTTTCAAGCTTCTGTATCGCTTTTGCTTCAGTTTTAGTCAAAGTCTTGGACTCAACCAGGCTGATTTTCTTTTCCACGCCATTAATTGGTAATGACTTTTCAACAGAATTAATGGCAAAACTCATCTGACAAGTCAAGGCTGCTACAACAATCGCCGTAAATAGTTTAATTTTCATAAAGGGTTAATTTAAATTTCAGGTACGAATATAGTGGTTTTTTGTTAAGAGTTTCGTAATTAATTGTGTTAATTTTTTTTCTGAGGTAAAAAGAAATTTACTAATAATGAACCCCACGCCAACAAAAAGAAGAATCCTCCGATTGGGGTCAAAATTGGTAGCCATGCCGGGATTGAAAAAGAATGCCTTAGTGCCATGATGTATAATGAACCGGAAAAAAATAGTATTCCTACCAAAGAAAAAAGGATGGAATATTTCGCAACTAATTGATTTTCTTTTACTGTCAATATCACTATTAATGCAAAAAGAGCGTGATAGAAATGATACCTGTTTGCAGTATTAAAATGGTTGATTCCTGTTTCATCCATCAAGGGCTTTAGAGCATGTGCTCCAAAAGCTCCTAGCGCTACTGCCAGGAAGCCCATAAGGAGCACTACTATTTTCATTCTTTTATTTTCCATTCTATAGGAGTTTGATTTAATTTCATTAAAATTTCATTTGTTTTTGAAAAATGACGGCAACCAAAAAATGCACCGCCAGCCAGGGGCGACGGATGAGCAGCTTCCAACACATAATGTTTGGAGGAGTCTATTAATATTTTCTTATTGCGTGCAAAGTTACCCCAGAGTAAAAACACAAGGCCTTGCCTGTGATCTGATAGATTTTTTATTACCGCATCAGTAAATTCCTGCCATCCTGTTTTTTGATGAGAGCCTGGAGAGGATTTTGCCACTGTTAGGATAGCATTCAATAAAAAAACACCTTTATCAGCCCATTCGGTAAGATCACCATGTGCCGGCATATCGATGTTCAGATCGGCTTTTATTTCTTTGAAAATATTTTTTAACGATGCAGGTAATGGGATGCCACGGGGAACAGAAAAACTCAAACCCATAGCCTGTCCGGGCTGATGATAAGGGTCTTGCCCTAAAATAATCACTTTGACTTTATCAAATGGACAATGCTCAAATGCATTGAAAATTTGGCCGCCTGGTGGGTAAATGACTTTGCCTGATTGTTTTTCTTTTTTTAGAAATTCAATGAGGAAATTAAAGTAAGGTTTTTCAAATTCCGATTGCAGAATTCGTTTCCAACTTGACTCTATTTTTACTTCAGCTGCCATTTCATGAATGATGTCGGGCGATGATTGCAGAGGTGATCTCATTATAAATTTTAAGCCATCTATCGGGATAGGTTTTTAATATAGCCCTATGGCGAGACAATACGGATTTGTCGTTTCGCTTTGCCGGACCGGTTTGAGCTACTTCGGGTCTGACTAGGTGGATTTTATTCACTGTTTCTTCAATCAAGGGAATCAACAAGGTGAAAGGGAGTTCATGCCTGGCGAGGAGTTGTGCAGCTATATCAAATAGTGCATTAGGGAAATTATTGACAAAAACTGCTGAAAGATGAATTATTGATTTTGATGAATCCGAACACACTTGTACTGTATTGGATATTTGTTTGGCCAGTAGCGTAAGGATTTGTATATTTTTACGGGAGGAGGCTACTATTAAAAATGGAACATTGTGGTACACCATTTTTTTCGATTTAGTAAAAGTCTGTACCGGGTAAAATACACCATGATTTTTAAAGAACGGCGATAATACTGAACTGTGTATACTACCTGAAGTATGTACAACAAGTGAAGAAGAATGAATATGGTTTCTTAATCGGCCTGCTACCGTGGTTATCTCGTCATCACTTACAGCGATAAGATACAAGTCAGCATTTGGAATCAGATCAGAGATATTATTAGTGAAGACACAATTGAGCTTATCTGCTAATTTCTTCGCATTTATTTTTGTTTTACTATATACCTGAACAATAGGATATCTCTTGAGCGCAGAAATAGCTTTTCCGAGATGACTCGCCAAATTGCCGGATCCAATCAACACCATTTTCATCACAAGGAGACTAAAAAATCTTAATTTTTAATCCATCTTCTAAATCCACTTAGCAGAATACCTCCAAGCATGATAAGAGAGCCAAACCAAAACATGTTAATGCCGGGGAATAGAATCGATTGGATTACAATCATATCGTTTCTTGGTGCATTTTCAGCTACCTCCAGCTCCATGAGGTTTAATGTTTCGTATTTTAAAAATTTTATTGAAACCGTTTCTTTTTGGGGATCGATTTTAAAACAGCTTAATTTAATGTGTTCATCAAACAAATAATCTGAGAATACTTTTATTTCTTTATTTCGTATACAAAAAATGGGATTGGCATTTACGATTTTGCCAGTGGGAACAGTAATGGCCAGATTGGCAGCGACTGCGATATCATCAGGATGAGAAGCATATTTTTCTTTGGAAATATCCTTATCGAAGCCCATAAATTTTATTTTGTAACCATCAAGTATCACCTCTTCATTTTCTTTCAATTCAGCATCACTTCCTGTATCGGTTCCCGGATAATAGGCATTCAGCGAACTCGGATTGATCCGCACTTTTATACCCAACTCATTTTGTAAATGGGGTAAAGTATAATACAGATCTCCTCTCGAGATGATTGCCGGCTCAGCAAAGTAGGATAGCGAGTCATTGAGTCTATGGAATTCAATCAAGCAAGAAAGTATTTGATCTCCCGGTTTCGCTTCATAATCAGGATGATTGGTTGTATTGGAGATTGATTTTAAGATACCATAACCTGAAGCGTAAAAAAACGTATCGTCAAGATTGACAGCAAATGGCTGGTAATTAAGCTCACTCTCTGATTTTTCCTGAGCTGCCGGGTTCATCATCTGAGGGGGTAACCAATTGACATAAGTAAATAAGTCTTTACTAAGTGTTCGATGGACGGATGGGTTGGAAGAAGGCTGCGCCGCCTCATCTCTTCCGTATACTAAAGTTGGGTTGCTATTGATTGATTTTATTAATTTGCCCTGCGGATCTTTTTGATCAAATCGGATATCAAACACTCGATTGAAGGCATCCCGCATCGTATCACTTTTATAAGTTACTTCATAGCCCTCAATGGTCATAGGTGCGTCTTTGATCAATACCAGGTTTTTCATGTAATCTGCCGCCTCAAAACCCTGGATCAGATCCTGTTGAGCAAACAGGTTGGTACTGATAATTTTTTTATTCAATCCCGTTGCCAATATACCCAATATCATTAGCCCAAATCCAAAATGGGCAATAGCGGAGGCAGCTAATTTGATTTTGCCTCGAAGAAATGCAAATAAATAAGTGACATTACTGAAAATTGAAAATATACCCGCAAACATCAGTAGAAAAAATTGCCATGAATCAGCGTTCAGTATTTTATAGGTAAGTAAAAATAAAAGTATCGTTGCTGTTAGACTGACACCTATCAATCTTAAAAATCTGTTTTTAAATTCTGCCCAATGACCTTCTTTATATCTGAGAAATACTGCCACGCTGCTGAGTAAGCAGACTAAGATTCCAATCCAAAGTTGAAATCTATTATGATGATCCACGGGATCTACAATGACATGCCCTTTAAAATCGGGCTTAAAAACAGCTATTAATTTATTAAATACCGGCAGCGAAGTGGAGATGGTAATCAATAAAGAAGAGAATAATAAAACCATTCCACCTATAAACATCCAGTATTCTCTGCTGTAAATTTTTTCTTCTTCTGACTGCAGTGGTAATATAGATTTGTTTTTAAGATATTGATAGATACCTAGTCCAATAAATGTGCCCAGTAAAGCAAGTAGTTGCCAATCAAGTCCTGTAGCTGTAAAAGCATGTACCGAATTGTCTCCTAATACACCGCTTCGGGTCATGTAGGAGGAATATAACATGAGTATAAAACCAAATAAATAATAGAAATAGGTGGTATTGATCGCTCTGCCCGTTGCTCTGGCAACAACATTGGTATGTAATCCAGCGATGATCATAATCCAGGGTACCAGGGACATATTTTCCACTGGATCCCAGGCCCAATAGCCTCCAAAACTCAATGATTCGTACGCCCATGCTCCACCCATCAAAATGCCCAGGCCCAAAATAAATCCCGAAAATAAAGCCCACTCCTGAGCTGGTTTGAGCCAGGATTTTGGATCCTTATAATACCATCCAGCAAAAGCAAATAGAAATGGAACTATGGTAGATGAGAACCCTAAAAATAGAGTTGGAGGGTGGATGGTCATCCAATAATTTTGAAGTAAGGGATTGAGCCCGCTTCCTTTCAGTAGTTTTACATAATCGGCATTTTGAAACAGGGGTGCGCTAAACATTTCACGCACCAATAAAGAAGGACTCGAGCCTACTTTTAAAACGTTTTCTCCCCAGCCAAAATAGATGCCCAGCAACATCGAAAATAGGAATACATGCAACAAACTCATCATGGCCATCACTGGTGCCTTCCAGGTACCTGCCGTTTTCATGAGTACGAATCCGAGAACAACATTCCAAAACATCCAAAGAAGGAAACTCCCTTCCTGGCCACTCCAAAATGCTGAAAAAACATATTTGAAAGGCAACTCGTCAGAGATGTGTTCCCTTACATATTCGTATTCGTAATAATGATTCAGCATGCCGAAGAAAATCAGCCCCATAGTGCCAAAAACCATCAATCCCTGCACGATGAATGACCACTTGGCATAATTTACCCAGGTGCTGGCTGGATGATGGGCAGTTTTAAAATAAGAATAGACGGCATTGATGCTGGAAATAAATCCTATGATTATTGCGGCATGTAAAAATCTCCCTATCCAAAGGTGTTCTCCTACGTATTGAATAGGTTGCATATTAGATTTGTTTTTTTACGTAGATCTCCTCGTCTTTATACTTTGAAGGACACTTGAGCAATACCTCATTGGCCACGAATTCTTTATCTTTCATTTCGCCAGTAACTACGATCTGTTCAGATCGGTCAAAGTCCTGAGGCTTGCCCTGAAGTAAAACTACTTTTTTTTCTTCTCCTTTTTGGTCTCTCAGATAAAAGCTAAAGTAATTGGGGTTTTCCTGTGGGTTGTAATACATCTCTTTGTCTTTGGCCAATATTCCGGCTACTTTGACCCGATGACCAGTACTGGCAGCCTCTGAAAAAGTGGCATAGGTGCTTACATCCTTTGACAAGGAAAAGAAAAGTGCCACGCCGATGAGAATCAGTAATGCGGCTATGATATTAAATTTATTCATTGATAGTTTTGGTACTGTAAAGGTATGCTGGTAAATGGGGATTATCAAATGAATTTTTGAGCTTTACATCAGGTAAGCCTAAGTGAAAGCAATACTATTTTCAAACTCAATTAATGGCAGGGTTTGTAAGCAGAAATTCCACGGCAATGTAACCCCGATAATTCAACTCAGGAAGTTCATTTTCAATAGTGTATATTTTACGCCTCTCTATTTTGCTTTAATTGGTTGGAATTGGAAAACGGGAATAATAAAATCGTTCTCATAGTCTGCCACAGTATACAAGGTAAATCAAGCCAAAATATTAAAATTTTCTAAATACATTATTTTTTGATAATTTTAGTGACCATATAAAACCAAAATCATGCGCTGGAGAAGATTTGATGGAACCACCATAGAAGATCCAATTTTACAGGCAGTGGAAAATACTCTCATCAGGGAATCTGACCTGGGTAACCGGCTCAAGGTGTGTATTGGCACCGACTCTGAGGTGAGACAGGATGGAACAGAATTTGCCACGGTAATTGTATTCCTAAGGGAGAAAAAAGGTGGATTTATGTTTATCCGAAATCAGCATAGTAACAAACCTATGAGCCTTAAGGAGCGTATGATCACCGAGGTCTCCATGTCGGTAGAGGTGGCTTATAGTCTCTGCGATCTTTTAGATAGATACCAGGTAGAGCTGGAAGTCCATGCTGATATCAATACCGACCCACACTTTAAATCAAATGAAGCCCTGAAAGAAGCCATGGGGTATATATTGGGTATGGGATTTGTATTTAAAGCAAAGCCGGATGCATTTGCCAGCAGTTATTGTGCGGATAAAGTGGTTTGATTATTATTGATAAGAAAATTTTAGCAAATCAGGCAGCGAAAAGGGGGAATAGGCGTTTAAATTAAAAACAGCCCCTGTAATTAAAGAAAAATTCCTGAAAAAACTCAAATTGCACTAATTGTTTCAGGGGCTGTGCTCTCTCACTTATATTAATTAACGCCGGATTTGTTAATAAAATTTCATTCAAATCATTGAATTTCTGAATTTTTTGTAAAAAATAAAGTTATTGACCAAAATGGGGTTAGAAAAGTTGCTCCACAATAAAGTCAAAACTTGATTTCTTTTTATTGGTAATCAAATCAATATTCAGTGGTTTATTGAATCTGAAGCCAAATGAAGCCTGCGCAGCATTTCCCAGTTTGCCATCAAATAAAATTTCTGCACCTATAGTTTTGTAATTAATATCCAATGTGCGACGGGTACCAACAATTCGGCTTTCAGAAGTCTCGTAAAAAAGCCTGGATCTGATCCGTTGGAGGAAATAAATCCCATTAATGCCTTGATCTGGATAAATCAAAGGAAAATGATATGCTGCTCTAAACCATGCGGTACGATCACTGGAAAATGAATTATATCCACGTATCGACATTGCTCTGTTTAAGAACCTATATGGATCGGAGAGGGGCTGATTATTGTAATCCAGTCTTAATTCGACGGCATGATTTTTTGCCATACCTGGCAGATGAAATTCAGACAAAATATTAATTGCACTTGCATTATTATTTATGGCTCTATTCCATTGTAAATCGATATACTGAAGCCATCTGCTGCTTACATGTTGATTTGCTTTTACTCTTTGGTTTGAGAATCGAATACCTGACCGTATAGAATTTGTTTGTTGATAGTTGATCCTTTCTCCTTGGTTATAGTCAGGTAGAAAGGTAGCCAATGAAATATAGGGTTGTATGGAGGTGTGAGAATTTTGATTGATCCATTTCCATGGGATAGTCAGACCGATTCTAAAGGCAGTTTCATTCCAGCGAATGCTGTCTTCCAGGGGATTGGAGCGTTTACTAATATTTCTGTTCACGTTTTTTGAAATCGCGCCGGACAAAATGGGGTAGGCAGATCCTAGAGACGATTCCATACTGAAAGAATGTGATCGATCCGAATTTTGATATGCGTAATTGACACTACCGGAAATAGTGTTTAATACATTTCTACCTTTGATGCTAAATACATTGGCTCCTTCCTGTGGATTCCAATTCCAGGCGTAAACCCGGAATGTATTATTTATCCGGCTGGCATCGGAGATGATATAATTCATGTTTGTTCCGGTAGTTCTTGATTCCAATTTTTGATTTAATTCTGAAGGTGATAATAAATCGGCAGGAATGAAAGTACATTCACTGAGCTTTAGGGAACGTATTTCTATACCTTTTGAGCCAAGTATATTGTATAAAATTTCGTTGCCGCGAATACTGAACTGCTGTATCCCAATTGCATTTTCGGTAACTTTATCGTACTTATAACTCCCTATCTTACCGGCATAAATATTATCTATTCCGTTTATATCTGAACTAAAATACAGTGTATCCTGAACTACAAACAAATTGCTGATTACAGCGGGTACCGGGGCGGAAATAGATTCATACAAAGGATTACCAATCTTTTGTCGGATAATAGTAGAAGTTCCATGATCTCTCAGCACACTGATTAACTCCTGATCTGAGTGTGAAAATGTAGGGAAAGAAATTTGTGTTCCTGCCGGATAAGGATGCTCAAATAGTTTTTTTCCACTGGTGTCAAGGATCACCGATTTAGTGGTACCATCGGGTAAATATTCTACACAAGCCAATGCAGAAGCATCGGAAGAAGGGGTAGGATTGAACAGCTTTTGTTTAAAAGTCAATCTCTTTTTTTCTTTCGTGATGATATTCAAAGTCCAAACATCGGAATAGTCCCGATTTTCCCATCTGGGGTCGGCACTGGTTCGGGTAAATGAAATCAGCGGATAGGTAAACCCATATTCAATTTCTCCGGATATTCCGAGTTTGCCTAATTCAGTTTTTTTGCCATGGTGATCCAATACAAAAGCAGGCAGTTTGTTTCTGGCGTTTTCAAGATAAATTAGGTATCCATCCTTAATTCGATATGGAGTCTTGAATTGTTTTATTGTATTTCGTGAAGTATTACCAACTAAAAGGGTATCGTTCTCTAATGGTCGATCAAGAGTCAAACTGTCTCTGACTTTTGAGTATAGATTACGCACACTTAAACCGGTATTTTTCTTCAATGCAGAATTAAAAGGGAATAAGGGATATTTATAGTTGACGGCATCGTTATAAATTTTTTTCCAGGCGCTTTCACCAAAGTGATCGTAAATATATTTTACCATAGGATATCCAAAAACATAATGATTGGGAAGTAATTTTTTATAGGAGCCATTCCGGGACTGGCTGTAATTCCAGGATTTAGAATAGTTTGATAGTGCTCTGAAGGGCATAGAAAAATTGGCCATTCGCCCACGGCCCGCATTAGAATATTTAGTTTCAGCATACACGGCATCTCCTTCCAAAAACCAGTCCGGCACGACCAGGCCAAATGACCCACCCCAGAATTCTTCTCCAAATAAAGTGTATAAAACTTTATTTATTCCCTTCCTTGAATTCATATATTGGCTTACATGCCTGTATTCATGTATACTCAATGCTTCAGCCCAATTGATTGGTCCCAGAATATAAGGATCGTGTGGAGGATTAAGGAAGTATTCTGACATGAATGGTGCTATTCCAACATATCCATTGGAATTTACGGTTTGATTCTGAAGTACGATATTGACTTTGAATTTCTTTGTTCCTAAAGCGGAATCGTTTGAATAAATACGATTAATGGAATTGGCAACATTTATAGCCGTTCCGGAGATAACTTCAGGGTAAAATATAGTAAAGAGGGGCGATTCAAGTTTTTTCCAATTTAAAGAAGACGGATGACCAGAAAAAGACTGCGAATGCAGACGGAAAAATGAAAGGGAACAAACAATTACAGCAAAACCTGGAATTAACCGTTGAACTGAAATAGGAAAAGACATGAAATGTATTTGATACGAAAATACTTTTTTTACAGCATCTCATATATACCTGCAATACCCTGACCACCGCCTACGCAGGCGGTCACCATTCCATATTTAAGGTTTCTCCTTTTCATTTCGTTAAATAATTGTGTGGATAACTTAGCACCGGTACAACCAAGAGGGTGGCCTAAGGCAATGGCACCCCCATTTACGTTTATTATTGCCGGATTGAGATGTGCTTCCTGGATTACCGCAACTGCTTGTGCGCCAAACGCTTCATTCAATTCTATAAGTTGGATGTCATCCAGTTTTAGATTTGCTTGTTTTAATGCTTTTGGTATAGCTGCCACAGGGCCAATTCCCATTATGATTGGTTCCACTCCAGCCACATCACAGGATACTAGCCTGGCTATGGGCTTTAAGCCCAGCTGCTTTACTTTTTCTTCACTCATGACTAAAACGAAAGCAGCTCCATCAGAAGTTTGGGATGAATTGCCTGCAGTGACAGTGCCATTTACCTGAAATACTGCCGGAAGTTTGGATAATGCCTCAATGGTCGTGTCCTTTCGTACACCTTCATCAGTATCGACAGTAAATGTTTTTTCAACTTTTTTATTATTTTGTACTGAGATTTCTTTAATTAATATGGGCACTATTTCATTTTTAAATTTTCCGTCGGCAATAGCAGCAGCTGCATTTTGGTGAGATCTGAATGAAAATTCATCCGCTGCTTGCCTGCTGATATTGTATTTTTTGGCAACAGCCTCTGCAGTAAGACCCATACCCACTACGTAGTCAGGAGTATCTTTTGCCACATTATAGTTAGGTGCCAATCTGAATCCGGAAAAGGGAATTAAGCTCATGCTTTCAGTTCCACCGGCCACCACGATATCGGCCATACCCGATCTGATTTTTGCAACAGCGATGGCGATGGATTCTAATCCGCTTGCGCAATACCGATTGATGATAAAGCCTGGTACATCCTTATCCAGTGCCCGCAACGAAATTTGTCGGCCCATTTGTAATCCTTGTTCGGCTTCCGGATTAGCGCAACCTACAATTACATCATCTACTTCTTTCGGATCTAAATCAGGTACTGATGCAATTAATGCTTTGATTACATCAATTGCCAGTTCATCTGATCTGTAAAATCTAAATCCGCCTTTGCCCGATTTGCCAACTGCAGATCGTTTTGCGGCTACTATATATGCTTCGGTCATGTTTTAATGTTTTGAATTTGAATAGATTATCAGATAAATAAAACCAATTAATTTCGCAATGGTTTATTGTTTTCCAGCATGTATTGGATACGGGCCAGAGTTTTTTGCTCACCACAAAGACTTAGGAAGGCTTCGCGCTCCAAATCCAATAGGTATTGTTCACTTACTTTTTGAGGAGCGGAAAGATCACCTCCACATAATACCCAGGCTGCTTTCTGTGCGATTTTGATGTCGTGATCTGAAGCATAACCTCCGAGTTTCAGACTATGCGCTGCAATATAAAGGGCACCTAATCCCTGCTGACCGAGAACAAGTATATTTTCTCTGGGAGTGGGCATAACATAACCTTCGGCCAGCTCCATTACTTTAGCTTTAGCTTCTGCTATGTTTCGGTCTACGTTGTAGACTACAGAATCTTTTTTCTTTAATAAATAACCTAATCCAAAGCCTTCTTCTGCGGAAGTGGCAACACCAGCTGTGGCTATGGTTTTAAATTTATCGATAAGAGTAGGAATCATGACATCACCATCGAAGAAAGAATCAGATGCCCGCAAGGCAAATTCCTTGGTGCCGCCACCCCCAGGGATAAGGCCTACGCCTGCTTCAACTAATCCAATATAGGATTCAGCCGCACATATTGCAGCATCACAGTGCATCAAGGTTTCACAACCTCCACCAAACACGTAGCCCTGAGTCGCTACCACCACTGGAACCCTGGAATAACGGCAACGCATAGTAGTATCCTGAAAAGTCTTTACTGCAAGATTAAGTTCATCCCATTCCTGCTGGAAAGCAAGCATACCAATCATCATAAGATTGGCACCTACACTAAAGTTTTTTCCATGGTTACCGATCACCAATCCTCGCCATCCTTGTTCTTCAGCTATACGAATACTTTCCAACAAGCCCCTGACCACTCCTTCTCCTATGGTATTTGCTTTGGATCTGAATTCAAAACACAATACCCCATCCCCTATATCATGCAATGCTGAATCCGCATTTTTGTAAACAAGAGGGGTGGAAGAAGCGGTTAGATTTATCAGGGCTTCCCTTCCGGGTATTGAAATGTATTTTTTATTGGCCGGATCAAATACTTTTAAGCCATTGAGAGTTTTATAAAAAGAGGTGTGTCCATCCCTGGCCATATCCTTTACCCAAGCTGCTACGTTATGTCCATCTTTTTCCGCCAGTTCGATTCCTTTTTCCAGGCCGATAGCATCCCAATATTCAAATGGGCCAAGATCCCACGCAAAACCAGCTTTCAAAGCATCATCTATGCTATAAATATTTTCGCTGATCTCAGGTATGCGGTTGGATACGTAAGCGAATAGTCCCGCCAATGACCTGGTAATCAATTGAGCTCCGGCATCCTGCATATTGATTAATGCCTTCAACCTTGGACCTATTTCCTCTGTTTGTTTTGATACTGCCAGGGAGTCTAGCTTTACTTTTTGGGGTGCTTCGTATTCAATGGTTTTGAGATTTAAGCCCAGTATTATGCTTTTTCCTTCCCCGTCTTTTTGATCAGATTTATAATAAAAGCCTTTATTGGTTTTGTTTCCCAGAAATTTATTTTCAACTAGATGTTTCAAATAACCTGGTACCGTAAGTTGGTGAATTTGTTCATCATGAGGACAGTTATGCTGGATGCCTTCAATTACTTTAATTGCCGTATCTAAGCCTACCAAGTCTGAAAGTCTAAACGTACCGGTATTGGGCCTACCCATTGCTGGCCCCGTAAGTTTATCTACCGTGTTAATATCCAGGTTAAGCTCTTCTGTGAGCTGATATATTTTGGACATGGCATATACTCCCACCCGATTTGCGATGAATGCCGGAGAGTCTTTACACAGAACCGTTCGTTTGCCCAGATTGACATCACCAAAATGCATGAAATAGTCAATCACCTCTTTTTTGGTGTCTTTGGTAGGAATGATTTCGAGCAATCTGAGATACCTTGGTGGATTGAAAAAGTGAGTGCCCAGGAAATGTGCTTTGAAATCATCGGATCTGCCTTCGGTCATCATATGTATGGGTATACCTGAGGTATTGCTGCTGATTAATGTACCGGGTTTGCGAAATTTTTCAACTTTTTCGAATAATGATTTTTTAATATCCAGTCTTTCGATTACAACTTCAATAATCCAGTCGCATTCTGCTATTTTATCCAGGTCATCTTCAAGATTTCCGGTTTTAATTTTCGAAATAAAATCTTTATGATATAAAGGTGATGGCTTTGATTTAATTGCATTGGCTAACGCGGTGTCGGCAATTTTATTTCTTGCTTTTTTATTTGAGGTATCTGCATCGGATAAATCCGGAGGCAGAATATCAAGCATCCAAACCTGAAAGCCTGTATTAGCCAATTGGCAGGCAATACCGCTACCCATCACTCCTGATCCCAGGACGGCAACTTTGCTTATTCTAAACATAAAATCATAAAATTTGACTCAAAGTTAAAGAGAAAAATTAATAGTTTTAATTTATCTCATAGGGAAGTTCAGGAGGCAGTTTAACCAATAGACCCAAGTCAATGAAATTTTTATGAATTAAATTTCAACCATATACTGATTGAATTGAATAGAAAGGTTGAATGGATTAAATGGTTATCTTAATAAAATCAAGATAATCAGTCCAAGCAGGATTCGATAATATCCAAACCATTTGAAACCGTGTTTTTGAAGGTAAGAAATAAGGAATTTAATAGAGATCATAGCGACTAAAAAAGCAACGGCATTAGCTATGATGAAAGAAAGCATATTTTGCGAAGAACTTAGTATCATTTCATAGCCTTTCATTTCTGCATTATTTACAAACCAATCCTTTACAATCAATGAATATCCGGTAGCTGCGGCCATAGTGGGAACAGCAAGGAAAAAAGAAAACTCTGCTGCCAGGTCTCTTGAAAGTTTTTGTTGCATTCCACCAATAATCGATGCTGCACTTCGACTCACTCCGGGGATCATGGCTATAGTCTGCCAAAGGCCTATGATGATTGCATTTTTATTGGTAATTTCCGGTTCATTATGAATAGAAGGATTCAAAAACCAAGTATCTACAAAAATCAGGATTATTCCTCCGGTGATTAGCATTAAAGCAACCATGAATGGACTTTCAAGTAGTTCATCTACTTTATCAGAAAATAAAAAACCCAGAATCAAGGCCGGGACAACACCAACAATTAGTTTTAAATAGAAGCTATATTTTTTAAAGTCAAAAAATTTTCGCCAATACAGGACGATTACTGCAAGTATGGCCCCCAGTTGAATGGCAATCTCTAACAGTTTGGTGAAAGCGTCTTTTTCGATACCCATAAGGCTACTGGCAATGACCATGTGCCCGGTGGAAGATATAGGTAAGAATTCTGTGATTCCTTCTACGATGGCTATTATGATTGCTTTGACGATATCCATATTGAGTAAAGGTAGAAAAATAGTCAAAAAACGACCTATCTGTGACCGAAAAGCAGATAATAGTTTGTATAAATTCGTTTATTGGTTTAAGTAAGCCAATTCGTAATGCCATTTTTTTATCTGCAACACTACCATTTATACCTTTAACCCCGTTTTTGAGTTCAGTATTTAGGGTTCCACGAATACCCTATTTTGTTAGTAAAAATACATCATTGAGAAAGGCTAAAAAATGACCAAATTATGTTTATTGCTATGTTATTCGGATATAAGTTTAAATCGAGGTGATCTTTAAAATTGGTAGAATATGGTATCGGCATTGGATGGTTGGAACTCAAGTTCTTTTAAAAGCAAGGAGTCTGAATTTTTATGCTTATTCCAGTAATCGATCATTATTGAATTTTTTCTTACGGCAGTAGTGGTAAGAAGCTTTGCCTGATCCCCAAAACCATCCATATACTCTTCTGTCCATTTTACAATAGTATATGGAAAGACGGGCTCATATTCGATGGCCAGAGAACGGGCCAGAGCAGGATAGTCAATATGGTATAATAAATTACCTTCATCCAATTCTAATTTTTTAGTAGATGCTCTGTAAGGCTTTACTTCTTTATGTGATAGTCTTGAATATAAAAGGCTGGGAATAATCATGATGCTATCAGACTGAATCAACGCATCCGGATTGATGCGGATCAAATTCCAAATAGCATCTTCTGTGGTATATCTATCTAATTTTTTGTGGATATCGTTTTCGGATTCGAAATACGAATGCATTTGGTATATATAGTGGTTAGGTTTTAAATTTAATTGAGAATATACATGGCCACACCATTCCTGACTACTCATGGAAAGTTTTATAGCCTGCCACGGTGCCACACCGCCTGTATGAACAAAGCTGGAAAGCATCATGGAGTAAGGATATATGCCCGTTTGAAATTTTTTTACCAGATTCATTTTTAATACTGGTATTTTTTGATCCGGGGGAATACCGGCATTTTCGAGTTTTATTTGTTTTTCCTTTGAAAACTCTTCTGTCACAAATATAATATGAGCCTGCCCTTCCCTCATTTCACCGTATCTGGCCTGATACAGATTGTAAGAAGTAATTTCAGCTTTACCCTGATTCCAATAGGTATCAAATTCTTTTACTTTATTTACTACCGGACCTGTTAATTCTGTGGGTTGACAGGAATGGAAGATAGATATAAAAAGAAGGAGTAACGACCTGTACACCATGCTATTCAGGATTTTAGTGATTTGGATACTTCCTCTACTTGTTTCCATACACGCAACAAGTTACCCGAGCATATCTTTGCAATATCCGATTCTATATACCCTCTTTTTAACAATTCAAACAGGATATTGGGATAGGCAGACACATCTTTGAGGCCTACCGGCAATGAGTCGCCTACACCATCGAAATCTGATCCTAGTCCGACATGGTCTATTCCTGCTAATTTGATTACGTGTTCAATATGATCGACTACTTTTTTTACATCAGAGTACAGTGAAGGATGCGATTTTTCAAATTCAAGAATGATGGGCTTTGCACTCGAATCCTGGGGTGTCAATCCCTTAGATTTGAGTAATTCCATCAGATCATTTCGGGCCTGGTCGTTTTTTCTCTGGATAGATCCATCTAGAAAATCAGATCCAAAATTGATCATAATAATGCCACCGTTTGGTTTTAAAGCGGCAATCATCTCGTCGCCCATATTTCTTTCCCAACCGGGTGTGAAAGCCCTGCACGATGAATGTGAGGCGATAACCGGTGCTTTAGTAATTCGTAAAACCTGCCAAAAACTGCTGTCTGTTACATGGGAAATATCGACCATAATACCCTGTTTATTCATTTCCAGTACTACTTCTTTACCAAACGGACTGAGTCCTTTCCAGGTGCGGGTCTTAGCGTAGGCACCATCGCAAATCTGATTGTCTTCAGCATGGGTGAGTGTTATATATCGGACACCTCTGTCGAAAAAATATTTTATATTGGAAAGATCATTTTCGATCGGTGCACCATTTTCCATACCCATTGGCAGGGAAATCAATCCCATTTTAAAATTTTGTTTAATTTCAACAGTAGATCTTCCAAATCCAAATTTTGAAGGATGTGATCTAATGATGGTATCCACCATATTTATAAGTTCATCAGCATATTTTTTAGCGCCGCCTTTTTGATAAGAAGCAGGAATGTATATTGACATGAAAGGAGCAGACAGGCCTCCTTTTTTAGCTCTGGTATAGTCAAAATCACCTTCTTTACTATCTGCCGGTATGCCGATAAATTCTTTAGTTGGCCTGAAATTCTTTACACTTAATCTGTAGGGCAGATCTACATGTCCGTCCACAATAATATATTTATGGGCTAACGAATCAGCAAATTTTTTTAACTGCAGATCATCTGTAAATTTTTCGCGTGGTGTCTGCTGATCCACTACTATATTATCAAGAGGTAAGCTATTTGTGTTCATTACTTGCTTACTGGTGCCACAGGCTAATGCAAAAATTAATGCGAAAAAATATTTAATCATTTTTGGTAAAATTCTGTTTTCTTGCAGCAATATACTCCCCGGTATGTAACCAAAGGAGCACGGTATGCAAGATGTTTCTTTCAGTCACTAAATTAACTAATTCGCAATCGATTTGGAGTAAATATTCTGATTTATCTGAGACTTTTGTCTAGAAAAAAAGATTGAGGGGTCTTGTTTTGAATAATCTCACTGAAACGAAATACAGGATTTAGAGTTTAAGGAGGCTTTTACCTATGCCTGGTACATTTATCGTAAAAGCGTAATGGTGCCGCTAACTTCCTGCGGGGCTCCATCACCACAGATGTAGGTGATCCGGTAAATATATACATCTGAAGCACCATCCGATCCATTCACTTTTCCATCCCAACCTGTCTCCGGTGTGGTATTATTGTACACCAATTGTCCCCAACGGCTGAAAACTAAGATTTTAAGAATTTTAATGGCACCATCTGAATAAGTGAAATAATCATTTTTCTTATCGTTATTCGGTGTAAAAGCATTTGGAATTTTATTTTTTAATTCCTCAGCAGATAAACAAGGTATGACATTGACACTAATGGATGCATTTAGCGGGCAACCTGTGGCTGCATCGATAGCCTCGAACCTGTATACATAGGTCCCTTGCCGGGTTGGCTTATCATTTAAAATCAGGGCATTACCGCTGACGGTATTTCCGTTGATACTCCATCGCACACCGGTCACGTTACTGCTCACGCCGACGGCCGTCACTGTAAGACTGGTTCCTTCGTATATTACACCTTGCGGATTACGCTGCAATTGCAAATTAAATGGCGGGCAAGTCACCTGAACTATAAAATTGTACGACCACATACATCCATTCCCATCGGTAACATCTACTAATATTTCATGGTCTCCGGCTTTAATTCCATTGATGGTGGTAGTCAGCGCATTATTGGGTACTGTGGTGCCATCTACTTTCCAGGTGACTGCTCTGAAGCCGTTTGTCCCCAGTAGAGAAAAAATCACATTGGATCCTGCAATGATTGGAGCAGGCAAGTTCGTTCCTACCCGTACATTGGGTCGCTGGAATACATGTGTTTTAATTTCAGTACTGGCGTCACAGCCGTCTTTTTTAGCTTCGACTTTATACATTTGTTCTCCATTCACCTTTATCTTGGGATCCGGGCATTTTTCACAGGAAATCAATCCGTCTTGCTCCTTCCACTTAAAATCTTTGTATTCACTGCCATCCGGTTTGAAATTGAGTTGAATGGTAGTACCCGGGCATACGGTGGTATCAACAGGCCCTACCGGGATACTGGGTTCAATTACCTTGATAAATACACTATCGGTATGTCGGCAGGCATTATTCCTGGTCTCTCTAAAGTAAGTAGTAGTAATATCAGCCATGATTACCGCATTCAAAGTATCCTTGGAAGTTTGGAATCCATTAGAGGGATTCCAGCTGGGCATAATAAAGGGGAATAAATCTTTGGGATGCCTTTGGCTAAAGAAAAATATACTATCCCCTTTACAATATTTATCCTTTTTAGGAAATACCGTTATTTTAGTATCTCTGAGTGAATCAATGCGGACATGTACTGTATCAGAGGCTTTGCAGATACCACTGGATGCAGTGACGACATAGGATCTTGAAAAAATCGGCTTTACCTGAATAGAATTATTGCTGAGTACCCTTGTCTGATCGTCCAAAGTCCAACTCAGCGTTGCATTGGAAGGATTTGCCGAGGCAATCAATCTTATTGAATCGGGAAAACATAAATAGGTCGTATCGCGGGTATTAAGATTGACTCCGATAGGCAGACTAACGACATAAATAGAGTCTACTTCCCTGCAATTATCTATTGTACCTGTAATGAAAATTTTAGAAGTTCGAATGGGATTTATGGAATACACGTTAGGTGCTGGAGTTCGAACCATGTCAGTGGGAGAAAAACTAAGAACACCTCTGTTTACTAATTGCAATGGAAGATTAAATGGTTCATTTGAGCACCGGGTAAAGGTATCCTGAGTGGTAAGGATTCTGAAAATATGATCGTTGATTTTTATTGATAACGTGTCTTTCCTTCCTAATGGGGTAGTAGAAATGACCAGAATTTCCTCCTGGGCTTCCTCAACAGCATCCTGGAATACGGTCAAGTCAAAAATTTTGACAGAATCTCCTGTGAGAAAAGGTATATTTTCTATCAGATTAGTCGCAAAATCAGCACCTCTTTCTGCTGATCCTGAAAGCAGGACTTGAAGAGAAAATGCGGATTTGGCAGCGCTATCTAATTTGAACTGAATTTTTTCATTGTTCAATAAAGAACATTTTTCGTTGATTTCAGTAAGCCCACTGGTAAGCGAAATTTTTACTTTTTGTCCGTATACGGTAAATACAAAAAAACAAAGTACGGTCGTAATTAATGAACTTAATTGTTTCATCTTAATGATTTGGTATAAGAGAATCAAAAATACATAAAATTATAACGAAACTAAGCTTGTATTTAGAGGCCTGAAAGCAGAGGTAAAATCAACAAGGCAATCATTTTTTAGTGACTTTAACTAATTCATTAATTATTTTTGAAAGTTCTTGCAATTGATTTCCTGCCCAAGCTTCATCTAAATTTTCCACGGGTATTGGAATGGAGTCGTTTTTTGGTTTGAAATTGATATAATCCTGAACGACCAAACCGTTGATAGTCCGTCTATTGATTGCCTGGCGAAACCGCAACCCTTTTTCATCGGGTTCTGTATAATCATAGGCAAGGTAATCGAGCATGTGATCATCCTGATTAAACCAATACACATAGGTGTCGTCGTGAATCATCCGATCACCTTCGTTTTGTTTAAAACGGACTTTAACCTTATCGTATTTTTTATCTAAGATGGTAACTTCGCCCAAATATTCTTTTATTACTGCCGGGTCATTTAGATTAAAAGGAAGAGCAAAAAAATAAAAGACCCCATTTACCGAATTGGTAAAAGCATTGATTTTTTTGGTATCCAGATTTACCATGGTCTGGCCAACATGTCTGATAAATCCTGAATTGGAGAATTCATCGTGAATTACAGTACCCAGTGAATCCCAGAACCTGGAATAAATAAACTTGCCGTCCAGCCTCGATGATTTGTAATTTCTATCCCTGAATTTGAATTGAACTACCGCGCGATCAAAAATTTTACTGCCATGAGCTTTGATTGCGGCATCCACAATGGATTGGGCTTTATCTGCAGGAACCGGGTTATTACAGGATACGAATAAAGTAATTCCCAGGAACATTGCAAAAATGGTAAAAATCAAATTGTACTTATACATGATTCAAAGCTAAAATAATATCTTCGTATATATCATCCACATGTTCTAATCCTACACTTATGCGAACCAGGTTTGGTGTAATGCCCACAGCCTTTCTATCCTCTTCAGTGAGGCGCATATGGGTGGATGAAGTGGGATGAGTAGCTATGGTACGGGTATCACCCAGGTTGGGAGATATAGATATCATTTCGAGGTGATTCATAAATCTCATTGTGGCAGACTGATCTCCTTTGATTTTCAAACCGAGGATGCCACCGCCAAAAGTCATCTGATTTTTAGCTAATTGGTACTGAGGGTGATTTTCCAAAAATGGATAAATGACCATTTCCAGGAACTTATTATCAACCAGGTTGAGAGCCAGCTGGTATGCATTACTGGCATGAGCGTGTACCCGTAAGGCCAAGGTTTCAAGAGATTTACTTATGAGCCAGGCATTGAATGCGGATAACGTAGGACCTGTGTGCCTGTTGAAATAAATTATTTTTTCTATCAATTCCTGCCTGCCGACTATCATTCCACCTAAAACCCGGCCATGGCCGTCGGCATATTTAGTAGTGGAATGAATAATTAAATCTGCTCCAAAAAGCATAGGCTTCTGAATGATCGGTGTAGCAAAACAATTGTCTACCACCATCAAAAGGTTATTGGCTTTGGCAATTGCATTAGCCTTTGCCAGGTCTGTGATCCAAAGGGAAGGATTAGAAGGAGTTTCGAAAAAGATCATTTTCGTATTCCTGTTTATTGACTTTTGCCAACTATCAACCTCTACCGGATCTACATAGGTACAAGTCACTCCCCATCTTGGTAGTATGTTTGAAAGTATCTGTATAGCCGATCCGAAAAGTGCCCTGGAGGCAATGATGTGGTCCCCAGCGCTTAGCAGGGCTGCAAAACTGCTGAAAACGGCGGCCATACCGGTAGCGGTTGCAATGCCTGCTGATGCATTTTCCAGCAGGCAGAATTTTTTTACTAATTCTTCCACATTGGGGTTGGAGTACCGTGAATACACATTGGCATCAATGCTTCCATCAAAAGCACTGGCCATCTCATCGGCCGAATCAAACGCATAACTTGAAGTGAGAAATAAAGGCACACTGTGTTCTCCGTGCAGGGTTTGTTTGGATTGTGACCTGATAGCTAATGTCTCATCTCTAAATTTTCTATTCGTCATATATATTATTGATGTATCTGGTATGAATAAGTAATCGGTACGGTTTTTTTAAGAATTTGAGCTACTGAGCAATATTTATCTACCGAGAGTTCAATAGCTTTTTTTACCTGTTTGTCATCAAGTTTTCCAAATAAATCAAAATGCATGTGTACTTTAATAAAAAGCGCAGGTACATTGATTGGATCCCTTTCGGCATCAATTTCTACTTTTATATCGGTCAGTTCTTGTCTGAATTTTTTTAAAAATAAAACTATGTCAATAGTGCTGCAGCCACCCAGTGATGCAATGAGATTTTCCATTGGCCCAATACCTGATCCTGTACCTCCTGCCTCAATTTTGGCATCCAGGTCAACACTATTATTGTGTTCATTAAATGCTCTGAAATGCAATGGTTCACTGATTCTATTCAGTATTATTTTCATTAATTGAATAAATTTGTGGCCGCAAAGCTAATTGATTTCTATTTTTACAACTTTACTGTGGCTGAAATAAAACGATATAAATATTCATCTCCATTTAAATTTGAAGATGGACATACTCTTCCCGGTATTGAAATTTCTTATACAGATGAAGGAGATGTATCAGCTCCGGTAGTATGGGTTTGCCATGCGCTCACGGCTAACGCAGATCCCGAGCAGTGGTGGCCTGGCCTGGTAGGGGAAGGAAAGTTATTAGATCCTAAAAAGTACAGAGTAATATGTGCAAACATATTGGGATCCTGCTACGGCACCAGCGGACCTGCCACTGAAGTAAATGGCAAAAATTACGGGGCCTCTTTTCCATTGGTGACCATTCGGGATATGGTTCATGCTCATCAAGTATTGCAATCCCACCTGGGTATACGCAAAATACATCTTTCACTGGGTGGATCCATGGGTGGCCAACAAGTCTTGGAATGGGCCATTCAGGATCCTTATCTTTTTGACGCCATTTGTTTGTTGTCTACCAATGCCAGGTTTTCTCCATGGGGTATAGCTTTTAATGAGGCACAGCGCATGGCCATCGAAGCAGGAATGAATGCAGACGGAACTGTGGTAAACAGTAGGGGATTAGAAGCTGCCAGAGGGCTGGCCATGCTATCGTATAGAAACTACATCACTTTTGAAATTGCACAGACTGAAACAGAAGACAAGATAGATCATTTCAGAGCTTCCAGTTATCAGCGATACCAGGGACTCAAGCTGGCAAACAGGTTTGATGCCCATTCATATATTACGCTGAGTAAAGCGATGGATAGCCAAAATGTGGGCAGAAGCAGAGGAGGAGTACCGCATGCCCTTTCTCTGATAAAAGCCAGGACCTCCGTAATCGGTATTAACACTGATGTTTTATTTCCCGTTTCCGAACAAAAATTATTAGCAGATTACATACCTGGAGCCAGTTTTGATAAAATACATTCTGATTTTGGACACGACGGATTTTTACTGGAATATGAGAAAATAGAGAAAGTCTTACGTGACAGACTGAATATCAATTGACTTGTGAGAGACCCGGAAAATGAGAAGCTAAAGTTCTTCATTATTTTTAATTGCCATCAATATTCCATAAGCTCCTTTGATCACTATTTTCTGTGCCATGAACTTTGAGCCATCTACAATCTCGGTGTAATTATTTTCTTTTATTCCTGTGACGACCTCAATCATTTTGTGTTTTTCATTGTTTTCTTCAATAAATATGTAGTTTTTATTTTCGAAAAACACAATGGCTTCATCGGGTAAGGAAAATACTTCGTGATTATTTAATTCGATCTCTGCATTCATATAGGTCCCCGGGATAAGGGATTTGTCATATGAATTAAAATGACAATGAACTTCTATGGTATGATCATCTGATATATTTTTACCCAGCAGGATTATTTTCCCATCGTATTTTTTATCGGGTTGATGGTTGGTAAATCCTATCACATGTTGATTAATATATAAGTGCGGAATATCTTTTTCAAATACGTTTAGGTTTAAGTGAATATCTGCAGGGTTTACCAGCTCAAATAATACATCTGAAGGATTTACAAACTTTCCAATATTGACATTAACATGTGTCACGAAACCTTGTATTGGAGAATACAGAAAGGCCTTACTACTGATGGTCGATTCGCTTAATTGGTCAGGATCTAAATTTAATATCTTCAATTTCGCCCCAATAGCACTCCGGTTTATTTTTAGAATTTGAAGATCATTTTCTGCCTGTTGCAACATTTTATCGCTGGTGGATTGATTTTGAATCATTTCCTTTTGTCTTAAAAATTCTTTTTCTGCCAGTAATATTTTTGTTTTGGTCAGCAGGTATTCCTGTTGGAGATTAATAAATTGCTGATCCTCTAAGGTGGCCAGTATCTCTCCTTTTTTTACAGGTGTACCGGGAAGTAAATGAGTGGACACTACATACCCCCCCATAGGTGCACTTACAGAAATATGATTTTGCGGTGGTACATCTATGACACCCGAAACCCGGATTGTATTGGATAAGTTTCTTTTCTCAATATAACCGGTGAGGATACCGGCATTTTTCCTTTGCACTTCACTCAAAGAAAGTTGATCAGGTTCCTCGTTTTCGTTGGGAGCTACACGTATTTCGGAATTTGATTTGCAAAAAGCAAAAAGAATAAAAGAGAGGTATACTAAGTACTTTTTCATATTGGATCAGAGTTGAGTATTGAGATAATTAATGAGAATAATCGATTTGTTGTATTGGTGTATTTTATCCAGATAATCAAATTTTAAATTAAAGGATTGCCCGACCAGGTAAGACCATTCCAGTCCACTAATTTGTCCTGATTTAAATTGGGTCTCGGCCAGTTTTAGTATGGATTCGGAATTGGGCAATGCGGTAGTTTCAAAAAAATCTACTATTTTTTCCAGATTATGATATTCCTGATAAGCTGCTTCTAATTCATTTTCCAGATAGGTTTTTTGTATATTCATTGCATTCTCAATCACAGAAAGGTTCATTTTCGAAGCTTCAATTTTTGCTTTATGTTTAGATTTGATGATGGGTATGCCCATGGCGAATTGTACTGAGTTAAACCGACTCCATTTATCATATAGCCTGTCATTT
>CAYNIG010000026.1:0-27919 GCA_964396995.1 uncultured Saprospiraceae bacterium
ATTCTCAAATTTTGACAATCAATAAATTAGGACATTCCCAGCAGACCCTAAATAAGAGTGGGTAACCCCTTTATAAGACTTAGTTACCAGAATCGTAAATAACCACAAAGTATAGCCTCCGCGAGAAATAAAAAAAACTATCTGCGACCTCAGCGTCTCTCCCACAGGATTCGTGCGAGAAATAAAAATAATGCTCGGCGACCTCAGCGTCTTTCCCATAGGGACTCGTGCGAGAACCAAAAATAACGCTCCGCGACCTCAGCCTCTCTCCCATAGGGACTCGTGGGAGAAATAAAAATAACTCTCCGCGACCTTCAGCGACCTATCCAAAGTCCTTGTAAACGGAGAATAAAATAATAAATCCACCAGTCCTTAAAAAAATAAAGCCCCGGTGCTTTCACCAAGGCTTTATTTCTACCTTAAATATATATATGAATAAAAAAACGCTATTACAATTTTTCGCCGTGCTGTGACATATCAAGTCCGGCTTCTTCTTCTTCAGCACTTACTCTCATTGGAGTGATTAAATTAACAACACGTAATAAAACCCAGGTTCCAACAAAAACAAATACTACCACTATAGCCATAGCCATTAAATGAAGTAAAAACAATTTCGTTTCACCAAAGAATAAACCATTACCGGTAGTATTTGCAGTATTGATGGCCTGATGAGCAAATACACCAGTAAGCAACATACCCATCATACCACCTACCCCATGACATGGAAATACATCGAGGGTATCATCTATATTGGTTTTGGCATTTCTCCATTCTACTACCATATTACTTACAATAGAAGATACTACCCCTACTGTGATGGCATGGGTAATACTTATAAATCCGGCTGCCGGAGTGATGGCGACCAATCCAACTACCGCACCTATACAGGAACCCATGGCTGAAGGTTTTCTGCCTCGAACTGCATCGAAGATCATCCAGGTAAAGGCCGCTGCCGCTGAAGCAGCTGTAGTTGTAGCTAATGCCGTCGCTGCCAGACTATTGGCTGCTAATGCAGATCCGCCATTGAAACCCAACCAGCCAAACCACAATAATGCAGTACCTAAAATTACATAAGTTATACGTGCCGGTTCCAATCCACCACTTGCTCTGCTCTTAAAGAATAAAGCCGATACCAATGCAGCAACACCCGCACTCATATGTACTACTGTACCTCCTGCAAAGTCCAAAACTCCAAGTTTAAAGAAAAATCCATCAGGATGCCAGGTCATATGCGCAAGAGGAGAATAAATCAATAACGACCAGAGCACAATAAATAAAATATAAGAAGTAAATTTTACCCGCTCTGCAAATGCTCCGGTGATCAAGGCTGGTGTGATGATGGCAAATTTTAACTGATACATGGCAAACAATATCAGGGGTATGGATGGGGCCAAAGACCAGGGTTTATGTTCCAACACATTATTCATCATAAAAAAAGTTGCTGGATTACCTATAATCCCCCCTATAGTATCTCCAAACGCAAGGCTAAATCCAAGTATAATCCATAGGATGGTAATTACAGACATGGATATGAATGACTGTGCCATGGTAGAGATTACATTTTTCTTACGCACCATACCACCATAAAAGAAGGCAAGGCCGGGCGTCATAAACAATACCAGTGCGGTAGCTGAAATCATCCAGGCAGTATCTCCGGAGTTCAAATCAGGTCCTGAATAAACTGCGGCTGGAATTCCCGGAAAAAATAAAGTTAATAATACTACTCCAATTAAGATGGCGAAGGGTATTAGTGCTAATTTTCGACTCATTGACATAGATTGATTCTGTTTTGTTGGTTCAAATCTAAGTCGGCTTATCAGCATTCAAAATTCAAAAAGACCCAAAACTTGTAATTTCCAATTTTTCATATTTTATGAGCATAAATACTATATTTTAAACCTGAATTGGGCATTTTATCCATTTTTTGGGGCCTAAACACAGTTTTTTAAACCAAAAATGTTAATTCCAACCATTTTAAAGATTTAAACAAAATACCCGGAGGATCCCAAAATGAACTGCCTCTTTAACTTGTAAGCCCTCTTTGATCCAAATGGAAAATACCCTATGTCAATATTTTTTGAGATCTTTCATTTTGAATAAAGATAAAAGTAAACTCCTATGTATCAATTGGTAATAATCTGGTGTTTAATCATACTGACCGCTGCTTGTAAAAATGAAAAAAGAATGGGTGCAGGTAATGGATTTCAAATAGAAAATGGATTCACCATTCAATTGATAGCTCAAGAACCTCTTATAACAGACCCGGTAGATCTCGAATTCGATGAACACGGCAATGCTTATGTACTGGAAATGCCAGGATATCCATTGGAAGATAGTCAAAGCAGAATAGTATTGTTGTCAGATGCAAACAGCGATGGCGTATTTGATAAAAGAATTGAATTTGCCAACAATCTAAATATGGCCTCTTCTATTTTACTATACAAAGAAGGAATTCTAGTTGCCACTCCTCCCTATCTATTATACGTACAAGATCAAAATAAAGATCTAATAGCCGACCGGGTAGATACCCTGATGTCAGGTTTCAGTACTGGTAATCTTCAACATAATTACAACGGACTTATTTATGGATTGGATGGATGGATATATGCTGCCAATGGAGGAAATAGCGGAGCACCCTACTGGTGGCCCGATTCATTAAATAAATTGCCACTCCGAGGTCAGGACATCCGGTTCCATTTGGATCAAAAAAAACTGGAAAGATTAGGGGAATCATCCGGAGGTTTTGGCCTGGCTATGGATCATTATGGTCATTTTTTCGAGACGCATAATACAGATCATATCCAGCACCTGGTCTTCCCGGATCGTTATATACGAAACCATAGGCTCAACATTGAACATACCTTGCAAAATAGTTCTGATCATGATGAAAATGGTTTGGCTCGGATATATCCTATAGGTGAACAAGAAACCCGTGTGAATCATCCGGAACAATCGGGTCATTTTTCAGGTGCTTGTGGCATTACTTTTTATGGCGGCGATGCATTTGGAGAAAGATTTAATAATACCCTATGGACTGCTGATGTAGTGCTCAATCTATTACATGTGGATAAAATCAGTTCAGCCGGAGCTGGATTAAAAGCTTCCAGGGTGATAAATAATAAAGAGTTTCTTGCAAGCAGTGACAGAGCCCACAGGCCAGTAAATATGAAGGTGGGATACGATGGAGCCTTGTATGTAATCGATATGTATCGCGATGTAATAGAACATCCTGAATGGATTCCGGATGATATAGAGGCTACAGTAAATTTAAATGCCGGAAAAGACAAAGGAAGGATTTACCGTATAAGCAAGGCAGGGAATACGGTAAAAAATGGGATAGCTGATCAAGATCTAATAAAAATGCTTTCGTCGGAAAACCAGGAGATAAGGATGTTGGCCCACCGAAAACTTACGGAATCACCGAAATCTGAATCGGATTTAAATACATTGATCAAAGCCGTAACGCTGCCCGGTGCCAGAGATTTTACAAGATTACATGCAGGATGGATTCTTTCGATTCATAACCTATTGTCACTACCTTATCTTAAGCAATTAATTTCAGATCCTAATCCGGGTTTAAAAGAAAATGCTTTACTGATTTCTGAGAAATATATAAATGATTCTACTTCGTTGATTCCAGTCATTCTCGAAAAGTTTCTTGATGATGATGCACGGGTACGAATGCAGGCTGCCTTGACCATAAGCACATTGAATGAATCAAATGCAACCCTATATAAGGGCGAAATATTAAAATACAGCACTTTAAGTATTCAGAAACCAGGGGACAAATACGCTATCGCCGCTCTTACCCTGGCTAATAAAAATTATCCGCAGGAATTATTTGCCAAGGTAATAAACGACAGTACACAGATTGATTTACAAACATCGCTGGCAGGAATGGCAACATCCTCAACTGAACAACTGACTGCGATTTTAAGAATATTAAAAAATAAAAATATACCTGCATTTGATCCAATCATCCAATCAATTACCCATCATATCAGGACAACAGGAGATAATAATAAATGGATACCGATTATCAATGAATTAGAAAAAAATGCTTCACCCTACAGACTTATCCATATTCATGCGTTGAGAACTAAAATGGGTCTGCCATCCTCAGTAAATTATTTAAAACTTTCTGCTGATGCCTTAATCAAATTAAACGAAAACAAAATCAATGATGAATCGCTTATTGAAAATATACAGCTCATTGCGTCACAACCAGCACACAAACAGATTCCCATTTTATTAAAATACATCTCCAACACCAGGTCCATAAAAACGCAGGAAGCTGCCCTCAAACAATTAAATGATATAAAAGATCCACAAGTAGGCACCGAACTGGTTAACAACTGGTCTGCTCTCGGGCCTCAGGTAAGAATACATGCAGGCAATATTTTACTCTACAATAAAATACATCACGATGCACTACTTACCGGACTGGAAAATAAAAAAATAAATATTGGTGAAATGAATTTCGACCTCGAAAGAAGAAGGACCCTGCTGTGGTGGTCTGGAAACGATGAAATCAAAAAAAGGGCAAGCGCATTATTTAAAGATTCCGGTGTAACCAATAGAAAAGACGCGTTGGATAAATTAAAACCCGCCATAAGCCTGGCTGGCAACAGCGATAAAGGAAAGATTATATTTAGTAACCAGTGTGGTTCTTGTCATATATATGGTGCTATCGGCAATGAAGTCGGACCTAACCTTACCGAAATAAACAGAAAGAGTAAAGAAACACTATTGCACGATATCATTGATCCCAATGCAGCAACAGATACCAAATACATCAATCATAAAGTAGAACTTAAAAATGGCGATATACACCTGGGCATAATCTCAAAGGAAAATGATATTGAAATCACGGTAAAAAAAATGGGTGGCACCTCGGTTACTATTTCCAAAAGTGAAATAAAAGATTTTTCCTCCCTTGGTACCTCGCTTATGATGGAGGGATTTGAAAACACGATCACTCCTCAAGAGATGGCTGATCTGCTGGCCTTTTTACAAGGTAAATAAAATCTTATTTTAATAAAAAAGGATATTGCAAATTGGAAAATCTATATTTTAGAAAATGATCAAAAAAGAATGGTACGTATTGATTTTAGTAGGATTGATTTTTCATCTGGGCAGCTCAAGTACCCATGTGGATAAAGAATTAAAGAAGCCAAACATTGTTTGGGTGGTGGCTGACGACCAGGGTTGGGGTGATCTGGGAATTAATGGGAACCCTTGGGTTAAGACCCCAAACATTGATTTATTAGCTAAAAACGGAGCTCGTTTTGATCGTTTTTTTGTAAGCCCTGTCTGTTCACCTACCAGAGCAGAATTAATGACAGGAAGATATCACGTAAGAAGCGGAGTGTGGGAAACATCAGCTGGTGCAGAACGTATGGATCTTGATGAAACCACCATCGCGGATATTCTTAAAAAAAATGGCTATCAGACAGGGGCTTTTGGCAAATGGCACAATGGAATGCAGTTTCCATACCATCCGCTAGGCAGAGGATTTATGGAATTTTATGGTTTTTGCTCGGGTCATTGGGGCAATTATTTTAGTCCCTTACTGGAACACAATGGTAAAATAGTCAAAGGGAATGGATTCTTACCCGATGATTTGACGGATAAAGCCATTAACTACATAAAAAAGAATAAAGACAAGCCATTCTTTGTTTACCTACCCTTTAACACTCCTCATAGCCCAATGCAGGTGCCTGATAAATGGTGGAATAAATACAAAGACTGCACCCTGGATACATTGCAAACCTATTCCCACAGAGAAATACCGGAACATACCCGGGCAGCTTATGCACTTACTGAAAATATAGATTGGAATGTTGGAAGATTATTAAAAACCTTATCTGAATACAAGTTGGAAGAAAACACCATTGTGCTGTATATGACGGATAATGGACCCAACGGGCATAGATGGAATGGTATGATGAAAGGAATTAAAGGTACGGTAGATGAAGGAGGGATCAGATCACCTTTATTTATCCAATGGAAGAGTCGTATCAAACAAGGAGTATCAATATCCCCTATCTCTGCCTCCATAGATCTATTCCCTACATTATTGGATTTGCTGGAAATCCCATTACCATCAGAAAAACCGATCGACGGCAGAAGTCTCAAACCATTATTATTACAAGACCATTCAGTTGCCTGGCCTGATCGGTATATTGTGAGTTACTGGAGAAATAAAATAAGTGTCAGATCACAGCAATACAGACTGGATGCTGATAATAAATTATTTGACCTGTTTGCAGATCCATCACAGAATATAGATATTGCCAGCAAGTTGCCGGGTGTATTGCAGGAAATGATTGCAACGAAAAGAAAATGGGAACAAGAAATATTGATCGAACTTCCTTCCAACGATCAAAGGCCTTTTATCCTGAGTCATCCTGATTTTCGATATAATCAATTACCTGCACGCGATGCCCGTATTCACGGCGGTATTCAGAGGTCAAACCGGTTTCCCAACAGCAGTTATTTTAAAAACTGGAAGTCTATACAGGATAGCATTACCTGGGATGTGGAGGTATTAGAACCAGGAATTTTTGAAGCCATTATATACTATACTTGCAGTAATAAAAATATTGGCTCCACAATACAATTAAGCCTGGGCGAAACCAAAACAGAATCCATAATCAATAAAGCTCATGATTCGGAATTTCTATACGCAGATAAAGACCGGTTTACCAGACTGGAATCCTATGAAAAGGATTTTATTCCCATGTCCATAGGAAAAATCCATCTTGCCAAAGGTAAAGGTGTACTTAGTTTAAAAGCAATATCTATACCCAAAGAGGAAGTAATGGAGTTTAGGATGTTGCTTTTAAATAAAATTCGCTAAGTCTCACAATACCATTCTCAAAAAAGCCTTGGTTTTTTTTTAAACCCGCTCTATACTCTTCTTCACAAAGTCAGTAAGTTCAGCTCCGGTAAGAAGTCCTTGTTGTAACATGGCTAATCTATAAAGCTGAGAAGCAATTTCCTGTTTTCGATCATCATTGGCGTTAATCAATTTGTCTGCTATCACCGGGTGGTTACCGTTGACAATCACCTGATATGAATCCGGAAAAAGATCAGCGCCCATACCCTGCATCATTTGCATTTCTTTCATTCTGCGGATGAATTCAGGCTTGGTGATTTGTACCGGTGCATCTGATGGGCTGAGTGGTTTTACTTCTACCTTATTCATTGGTCCCTTAACCAATCCTTCGAAAACTTTTTTTATGGCCTCTTCTTCGTCTTTTGAAAGCACCCCTTCTATTTTTTCGTCTTTCTCTATCAATTTACTCAGTGCATCCGCATCTACTCTGGAAAAGTGAGTCTTTTCAAGTTTGGTTTCCAGGTGCTGCATAAAATGATTATCGATCGGCTGATCCAATAATACTACATCGTACCCTTTTTCTTTAGCCGCATCTATCTGTGCATGATGTAAATCCGGAGCATGGGTATAGAGGTAAATCAATTCACCATTTTTATTAGTTTGATTTTGCTTTATCTTTTCTTTATAGGACTCGATGGTACTGAATGTATTATCAGTAGATTTTAATAACGCGATCGGCAATGCTTTTTCATAGAATTTTTCATCTGTGATCATGCCGTATTTTACAAACGGGCCTATATCCTGCCATTTAGATTCATAGCCGGGTCGATCATTTTTAAATAATTCTTCGAGTTTTTCGGCCACTTTTTTACTGATGTAATTAGTGATCTTTTTTACTTGTTTATCACTCTGCAGTGCACTTCGCGATACATTTAATGGAATGTCCGGTGAATCAATCACCCCATGCAGCATCATGAGAAAGTCAGGCACAATATCTTTCACTTCGTCAGTCACGTATACCTGATTGCTGTACAATTGGATTTTATTTTTTTGCCAATCCATACCGGCGTTTATCTTTGGGAAATACAGTATACCGGTCAGATTGAAAGGATAATCTATATTGAGATGGATCCAAAATAAAGGGGCTCCTCCAAACAAATACAGATCATTGTAGAATTTTTTATAATCTTCATCCGTGAGCTCCGATGGATTCTTTTTCCATATCGGATGGGAGTCATTGATGATATTATCTACTTCTGTTTTTATTTCTTTTCGATTTTCACCTTCACCCTCCCAGTCGTATTCAGTGCGCTTTCCTAATCTGATCGGAAAAGGCAAAAAACGGCAATACTTTTTAAGCAGATCTTCTATTTTATGTTTTTCACCGTATTCTTTACTTTCTTCGGAGATATGCAGTATGATATCGGTGCCTCTTTCGGCTTTTTCAGCATCCTCTAAGGTATAAGATGGGCTCCCGTCACAGGACCACAAAATGGCCTTTTCTTCTTCATTGTACGATTTACTCAGTACCTCCACTTTATCCGCCACCATAAAAGCGGAATAAAACCCAAGTCCAAAATGCCCAATGATATTGGTTTCTCCTTTAAATTTTTCAATAAATTCCTGAGCTGACGATAAAGCTACCTGATTTAGATATTTCCGGGCTTCTTCAGCGGAAAGACCGATACCTCGGTCACGGATAGTAACTGTCTTTTTGTCTTCATCTACTAAAATATCAATGGTAAGATCTCCCAGTTCGCCTTTGGCAATTCCCTTGGATGAGAGTGTCTGCAATTTGGATGTTGCATCTATTGCATTGGATACCAATTCTCTAAGAAAAATCTCCTGATCCGAATAAAGAAATTTTTTGATGATGGGAAAAATGTTTTCGGTCTGTACTGCTATATTTCCTTTTTCTGCCATGACTATTTTGTATTGATTTTATTGAAATGCTTGTTCGGGACACTGTTGACAAAGGTTATGCCATGAGACTGTGAACTGACAAATTGGCTGAGAGATCAGAGGTTCAATTTAATAACCAGTAATAGCAATCCTGCTTTTTATTTATCGATTTGAAGGTCTGAAGGACAGCCACCTATAAATTTAATTGATGTCTTGCCATTTATTTAAACTCAGTATATTTATCCTACCTTCAACAAATGGCAAAATGAAAAAAACGGTCCTGATTTTCTTCCTGCACTTCCTATTTACCCTTATTATTTTTAGCCAACCCTCCCGGCGCAATCTCCAACCTACCGATATATATAAAATAAAAGCGGTGGGTGAAGGACAAATCTCACCTGATGGAAAATGGGTCGCCTATACGGTCACTACCATCGACTCAGCAAAAGACAGGCGAAATACCGATATCTGGATGACCAGCTGGGATGGAAATGAAACCATTCAGCTTACTAATAGCCCCGACGGTGAATCCAATCCAAAATGGAGTCCTGACAATAAATATTTATCTTTTACTTCATCCCGGGAAGGTTCTTCCAATCAGATCTATTTACTGAACAGAATGGGTGGCGAAGCTCAAAGACTAACTTCAGTAAAAGGCGAACTGAATGATTATGCTTGGAGTCCTGATGCCACCACCTTATTATTGACTATGAAGGATGCAAAAGACACAGCCTCTAAAATGAATAAACCGATGGTGATTAATAGATATCAATTCAAACAGGATGTGGAGGGTTACCGCTATGATACCCGCAAAACACACTTATACCTGTTTACCATTAAAGATAAAAAGCTGGATACTCTCACCAGGGGAAATTTCGATGAATCCAATGCCAGATGGAACCCCGCCGGCACTCAAATAGCATTTGTGAGTAATCATTCCCCGGACCCTGATAAAAACGAAAACACTGATATATTTATCATCGATGCCAAACCAGGTAGTGCTGAGAAACAAATGACTTCATGGAAAGGTTACGATACCAATCCCCAGTGGAGTCCGGATGGTACCAAGATTTCTTATCATCGAAGCTCTACGGATGATAATTTTATCATGTACGATCAATCCATACTCGCAGTTTTAAATGTAAAAGAGGGTACATCGACCCTGATTAGTAAATCCCTGGATAGACCGATTAGTTTTCATAGATGGTCAAAAGATACCAATAGTATTGCCGTAATCATAGCCGATGATGGTATTCGAAGATTAGCCTCCTACAATTTAAGCACCGGGACCCTCACTCCTATTCAGGCTGGCAATAAAGTTTTCCAATCAATCGAAAGGCATCCTGACGGTCATTGGCTTGCTTCTGTTTCCGATCCGGTAAATCCAACCGAATTATATACATTGGAAAAAAATAATTTGAAAAAAATTACCAGGACCAACGAAGAATTTACCAATCAAATCCAATTTGCTACAGTAGAAAAAGTTTCATCAAAAAGTAAAGATGGGAATATTGTGTCCAATCTATTATTCACACCACCTGGCCAAACTAAATCCAATCTTCCTTCTGTATTTTTTATTCATGGTGGACCGGTTGCGCAGGATGAATTCAGTTTCGACATCACCAGGCAAATATTAGCAGCCCAGGGATATGCAGTAGTAGCTGTAAATTACAGAGGAAGCAGTGGCAGAGGACTGGATTATTGCAAATCCATTTTTGCAGACTGGGGAAATAAAGAAGTGCTCGACATACAAGGTGCTGCCAATCATCTCATAACTCAAAAAATAATTGATAGTACCAGGATGGGAATAGGTGGATGGAGTTATGGAGGCATACTCACCGATTATACCATTGCTAAAGACACCCGTTTCAAATCCGCGGTGAGTGGGGCTGGCAGTGCAATGCAGCTTTCGCTATATGGAGTAGACCAATATATTCTTCAATTTGATAATGAACTCGGTCAGCCCTGGAAGGATAATAACTATCAGAAGTATCTTAAACTTTCTTATCCTTTTCTCAATGCCGATAAAATAAAAACCCCAACCTTGTTTATGACCGGTGAAAAGGATTTTAATGTTCCGGCAGTAGGAAGTGAACAAATGTACCAGGCCCTAAAATCGATAGGAACACCTACTGAATTAATTATATACCCTGGTCAGTTTCATGGGATTACCGTACCATCTTATCAGGTAGACAGATTAAACAGGTATATTGGTTGGTTTGATAAATATTTGAAATTGAAAAGTTGAAAAATTATTTCTTTTTTCTGTTTCCAAAGTGCTTCAATAAAGTCACCTCTTTATCCGTCAGATGCCTGAAATGACCTCGCGGCAGATCTCTTTTGGTAAGACCTGCAAATGAAACACGATCCAGTTTCACCACATCGTATCCCAGGCTTTCAAATATTCTTCGCACTATTCTGTTTTTCCCGGAATGCAAAGTTATTCCGATTTCGTTTTTGGGTGCCCCTTCTATATAGGATATTCCATCAATAAAGGCTTTGCCGTCTTCCAATTCCACGCCTTTCGCTATTTTTTCCAAATCAACCTGACCAAGAGCTTTATTTAATACCACAGAATAAACTTTGCGTACTTCACTGCTTGGATGACTCAGATTCTTTGCCAGATCGCCGTCATTGGTAAGAATTAAGAGTCCTGTGGTCATCCTGTCCAATCTGCCCACTGGGTACACCCGCTCCTGTATTTTAGGTTGGACAATATCCAGTACTGTCTTTCGGCCTTTTTCATCATTGGAGGTGGTAATGGTATCCTTAGGTTTGTTCATCAGCAGATATACCAGGTTTTGCTCTGGTTTTAATAATTTTCCCTGATAGGTAACCCTGTCTTTTGATGTTATTCTTGTACCCGGCTCCCTTACTTCCTTACCATTTACCCATATTTTGCCATTTTGGATCAATTCATCCGCTGCTCTGCGACTGGCTATTCCACACTGAGCAACATATTTATTGAGTCTTATATCATCAGTGGTAATTGCATTTGATGTGGAGTTGACTTTAGACCTGTCCCCCGTACTGACTGACTTGCTGCCCGTATCCTTTTTTTTCTTTTGTTTGAGCGTTTTTTCCGGTTTAAAAGACCTGTCCGACCGTTCCGATTTATGATCTTTATTTTTATAAGTTTTCAAATGATAGTATTAATATATAAGTAAAAATACAAAGAATAATAATGGGTATGGGTAAAACAAAAAAGAGAATGAGGATACTTTCTTTCATTCTCTTTTAAGATAGGGCTGGACTCTATTTTAAATTAATCCGGTTCAAAACCGAGGATTATACTGAACTTACCATAGGCACCAAGACCTTTTTTACCAGAGGTTTGCTGTGCTGTTTTGTCAAATCCGAAACCATAGTCAAATCCCAGAAGACCAAACATCGGCAAGAATACACGCATACCAAAACCGGCAGTACGTTTAAGCTCGAATGGGTTCCAGTTTTTGCTACCAATCCATGCATTACCTCCTTCAAGAAAAGAAAGCACGAATATGGATGAGCTGGGATTCAAGGTGATAGGGTACCGCAGTTCCATGGTGAATTTGTTAAATATGGTTGCTCCTCCTTTGTTTTGATCATTTGCAGATAAGTCGGTGATTTCATACCCTCTTAATCTCAATATATCCCTCCCCGTGATTCCATAGTTTTGATTATTCAGACCATCGCCACCAAGCTGAAATCTTTCAAATGGGGAAAGACCAATCTTTTTATTGTAAAATCCTAAAAGTCCCATCTTGGTTTCCATTTTTAATACCAATTTACCTACCAGGGTAGCGTACCATTGGGCATCCAATCTCCATTTATGATATTCTACCCATTTAAAAACCTCATTGGCCGGACCATCAGCGTTGAGATTACCCAGTAATGAATATGGAGGCGTAAGAGAAATGGTCAATGAAATATTGGATCCAAACCTGGGGAACAAAGGGTCATAAATAGTGTTTCGGGCAAAAGTTTGCTTTAAACTAAAGTTGTTAAATCGGCCTTCCGTGATCACTTCACCGGTCCGGGGGTCAATAAAGGATTGATAGCTATTATAACTGGTACCTTGAATGGCTATATTCTCAAGATTTATAGTGGTATTACTTACGAAATTGTCATCAGGCCATTTGAGTTGAGTACCATGTCCAATAAAAAATCGGGAAATGGCTTGTTTTCCGCTTCCATACAAAGTATAATCGATCTTGGTAAGAAATGCTCCAATGGAAAACGAATTTGGTTTTTTACCACCAAGCCAGGGCTCGGTAAAAGAAAAATTATAGGACTGATAAAATTTACCATTTGACTGACCTCTCAGGGATAGTTTTTGTCCATCACCGGTTGGAAGAGGGTCCCAGCGTTTTTTATTAAACAGATTTCGGATAGCAAAATTATTAAACGTAACACCTAGTGTCCCAATCACACCTTGAAATCCGCCCCAGCCTGCTGACAATTCCAGCTGATCTGATGGTTTTTCTACCACACTATAGGTAATGTCTACGGTACCCCTCTGTGGATTTACATCGGTATCGGGTGTTACTTTCTCCTGATCAAAATATCCAAGATTGATTATTTGTCGTTGGGAACGGATGATGTCTGCTCGGCTAAATTTTTGCCCTGGCCGGGTGCGGAGCTCCCGGCGAATCACATGTTCATGAGTACGATCATTTCCTACAATGTTCACTTTATCTATGGTGGCCTGTGGTCCTTCGTAGATACGCATTTCCAGATCTATGGAATCGTTATTCACTGAAATCTCTATTGGCTCTACTCTGAAAAACAAGTATCCGTCATCCATATACAAACTGCTCACATCTTGCCCATCCTGACTGTATTTTAATCTCTGCTCCAGTAGTTCCTGATTGTAAACATCTCCGCGTTTGATGCCCAGGTAAGCAGCTAGTTTTTTATCATCATGTATAGAATTTCCTTTCCAGGTAATATGACCAAAATAAAAGCGCGGTCCCTCCTCTACCTTTAATTTCAATTCCAGTGTTCCATCTTCGTTTCTCCAAATACTATCGCCAGTAAATCGGGCATCCCTGAAACCTACTTTATTGTAATATTGTATTACTTTGTCTTTATCTTTTTCAAAATCTTCCTTAACCAATTTTGATTTGCCAAAAAGTTTCCCTTTTTGTTTTGTTTCTGCCAGTTTACTTTTGAGTTTTTTATCCGATACCAGGGAATTGCCATCAAACTCAATATGTTCAATTTTTACCCTTTCACGGGGGTCAATTTCAAATTCAAGTACCACCCCATTACGCATTTTTGAATCTCTTTTCTCCAATACTTTGACCTCGGTGTCATAAAATCCTTTTTCAATAAAAAAATCTTTTATTTCATTGATCACGGTTTGCTTTTTACTTTCATTTACCACATCATTTCGGCCGATGAATCTTTTTAATCTGGAGTTGAGGTCTTCATGATATGTTTTTTTTATGCCTGTATAATTATATCTTGCCAGCCTGGGCTTTTCCTGTAAATACACCTCAATATCCATAATGTCTCCATCGTGGATTCCTGCATTGCGTATTTCCACTTCAGTAAAAAGTTTTAATCCCCACAGTGCTTTTACGGCTTTTTGTGTTTCGACGCCGGGTACATTTATCTTAGATCCTATTTTGATGCCGGTCACACCCACGATTGCGTTGGGATCACTATTGAATTGCCCCACAACTGTGATTTTACCAATCTCGTATTTTTTTACCAGGTCATAGTCCATGAAGGGCAGGATAGTATCAGACTGACCCACCAGGCCGTGAAGTGAATTCACACTGAGTATTAGAAATAAAAAATATTTTAAAATTCGCATTGGTCGGTATTGTCTGCTATCCAGATGGAACGTTTCGATTGATCTATTCATACCCTTTTCAAAAACGGTTTAACAATGTTTTAAATTGCTGCTTTATGTGGTTTCAATTGCTCAGAAGTCTTTCCGAATCTTCTTTCACGGTGCTGATACTCCAATATAGCTTTCCAAAAATCCTCTTTCCGCATATCTGGCCAATAGGTATCAGTAAAGTACATTTCACTGTAAGCCAACTGCCACAAAAGAAAATTACTTAGCCTTTTTTCGCCACTGGTTCGTATCAACAGATCCGGATCAGGAAAATCCCTGGTAGACAATTCATTGGCGATTGCTGTTTCTGAAATTTCATTTGCTGTTAATTCGCCGGAGGTAATTTTATGACCCAATTTTTTCATGGCCTGGGTGAGCTCCCATTTGGCACTGTAGTTCAAAGCCAGAATCAAGGTCATTCCCGTATTAGGCTCCGTATCTTTCATGCCTTTTACCAGGGCTTCATACGTAGTTTTGGGTAATGAAGTAATATCACCAATGGCTTTAAGTTTGATGTTATTGTCGTTGAGCGTTTTAATTTCTTTTCCAATCGTTTCCACTAAAAGCGACATCAGTGCATTTACTTCGATCAGGGGTCTGTTCCAGTTTTCGGTAGAGAATGCATATAAGGTAAGAAATTGAACACCAATTTCAGCAGCTGCCTCAGTACATTCCCGCACTGCTTTTACTCCATTGTGATGACCAAAAATGCGTGGCATTCCTTTATCCTTAGCCCATCTGCCATTTCCATCCATGATGATAGCAACATGGCTGGGAATTTTGGTTTTATCTAACGAAGTTGGAATCACCTGAATACAATGATTTTTACAGGCTGCAAATTTACTCAAAAAAGCATGGTAGAAGCTTAAAATTTTTATGATCTAAAGAGTTGATTGTAAAATAGTTAGAATATTGACCTATCCATTGCCTTAACATATGATAAATAGTAATATACATTTTCAAAAAGACGATCTGACCCATTTTCTATAATTTTACTCGCATGCTTCATAAATCTTACTACTTTTTCTGTTTGTTACTGATCGGGGTCATTGTCATAGCTTGTAAAAAAAACAATTGCCCTGATTCCAAAACATCCCTTATAAATCAATTTAATCAGTTTGTAAATACTACATTGAGAACAAAACAATATTATTCTATTAAAGAGTGGGAAATAAAGGATAAAGAATTTACGGAATACCTGCAGGTCTGTTATCCACCACACGACACACTCATGTATCTGGACGAAAGGCAAAAATTTTGGTCTGATGCATTGAGATATTATTTTAAAAGATACGATGAAAGGGTCACCTTTGAATTGCTTAACAATAAAAACCCGAATTCAAAAATGCTGCAAAACCAAATCCGATCTACCTGGGCTAACCCTGATGTCGCGTTCCAGCAGATTTTCCAGGAAATGACCGGACTCAAATTTGATGATGCGGTGAACGCAGTGCGAGACACTGCGTTGCAAAATCAGTAAATTGGCTCACGCATGTATGATGTAATCCTTAGTTTCATCACTTCTTTTACTCTTACCTATCTTGCTATACCCAGTATCATCAGAGTAGCCCATCAAAAGCAATTATACGATCACCCCGATACCGACAGAAGATCACATGAAGAACCCATCCCCAGGCTGGGTGGAATAGCCATCTTCGCCGGTGTAGTACTATCCATGACTATGTGGACCCCATTTCAGGTATTCGCCGACCTTCAATACATACTTTGTGCATTGGTAGTCATTTTTTTTATTGGCATCAGAGATGATATAAACGATTTATCTCCGCTATTTAAAATGATGGGGCAATTGATTGCAGCTGCTATCATCGTATTCAAAGCTGATATCAGGCTCACCAGCCTCTACGGTATACTTGGTATTTATGAAATACCCCAGTTGGCATCCTATGCATTAAGTATTTTTACCATTATCGTGATTGTAAATGCATTTAACCTGATTGATGGTATCAATGGCTTATCAGGCAGCATCACGGTATTGATAACATCCACTATGGGCATTTGGTTTTTATTGATCGATCGGCTGGAAATTGCGATTCTGGCTTTTTCTCTTACCGCTTCGGTGATTGCTTTTTTAAAATACAATTTTACACCGGCCAAAATATTTATGGGTGACACAGGAGCTTTACTGAATGGCACCGTATGTTCCATATTGACAATAAAATTTATTGAATTACACCGAGAATTACCCAACTCCCTGTATTCCTTAAAAGCCGTTCCGGCGGTAGCCGTTGGTATATTGATACTCCCCTTATATGATACACTCCGAGTATTTATAATGCGGATTTTACGAGGCCGATCTCCCATGAGTCCTGACCGGAATCACATTCATCATTTATTGGTTGATGCTGGCCTGAATCATATGCAGGCGACGGGTATACTGGTGGCGGTGAATTTACTTTTCATTTTTATGGTCCTTTTCCTGCAAAATATCGGTACACTAAATCTGTTGATCCTAATTCTTTCCATCGCAACCTTATTATCAGGTATGTTGTTTTTAATTGTGAGGAAAAAAAGATTAGTTCCATAGCTGGATTGATTTTACTTTTTTTTTCAATTTGCAAAATAAAACCTGGTCAACCTCTATTATAAATATGTATAGATTTGCATCATGAAATTTTTTCCCTTATTCCTTTTCTTTATTATAAATTATTCTCTCTCTGCACAGTTACCTTCCTGTGACGGATCACGCTATCTAAATGAAGTATTTGGAAAAACCAAAATAAGTACGGTGACCTTTGGCCGCAATGCCTCTGTCTTGGGGGACAGTCTGAATCTGAATATGGATATTTATGAGCCGGATGGTGATGTTTCCATGGCCCGACCTGCTATTATTCTTGCCTTTGGCGGAGCATATGTTTTCGGGGACAGGTCACAATTAAGTGATCTGGGGCACTATTTTGCCAGGCATGGTTATGTTGCTGCATGTATAGATTATCGAATCTGGCCAGTATTCGTGCTTGGATTTCCTGATTCAGCAGCTATTGTAGATGTGGCAATGAAAGCCATGTCAGACATGAAAGCATCGGTACGCTATCTGCGCTCTCAGGCTGATAAATATAAAGTGGATACCAATCTGATATTTGGGGGTGGTATCAGTGCAGGTGCCATTACTGCTATTCAAACTGCTTACCTGGATCCCGGTGATAGCATACCTTCTTTTTTAAAAACGGTAATGGATAAAAATGGGGGCTTCAATGGCAACAGCAATAACAACACCTTGTCCTACAGCAGCCGGTTAGCTGGTGTTTTAAATTTATCGGGAGGTATTTTTAATACAGATTGGTTTGATACCGGCGAACCCCCCATAACCAGTATTCATGGTACAGCCGATGTTACGGTGCCTTATCTTTTTGGAAAAGCCGGAGGCTATATATCTATTTTTGGTTCCGGGGCTATGCATCCTGCTATAAAACAAAAAAAAATTAAAGAAACGCTGATTACTGTACCGGGTGGAATGCACACTGATATTTATTTTGAAGATCGATTTAAGCCTTATGTGGATACTTTCAGAATGGCAGCAAAAATGCAGATGAATGAAATAATCTGTAAACAAATAATCTCTTCCAATAAGGACAAATCAAATCTTCACCATGTAACCATCTATCCCAATCCAACAACCAATTACATTTATGTGGATGTGGATGAAAAAATCCTGCATTGTAAAATGATCGATCTGATGGGAAGATCTATTACCATTACCAAAGATCAGAATCGAATTTCATGGTCAGACCGCCTGACCCCGGGGGTTTATGCTTTTGAAATACTATTGCAGGACAGGAGTAAAGTATTTTCTAAAATCATTGTTCAATAATCAGAAGCAGATGTATTATCTGGTATTTTGCCTGGTGGCCTTATTCAATCAACCGGTATTCATAGACCCTATGATTACCCGGGAATTAAAATCAAAAGGTACAGCTGATATAATTTGCGTATTCAGGTCCGGTCACCAGGATTTAAACAAAATCACAAAATCATTTGACTCCAAAAACCAAAAAGGGGAGTACGTGTATGCCACTTTAAAGTTTGCTGCAAGTAAAAGTCAACCTGAAATAGTAAATTACCTGGCAGGTAAGAATGTGGAGTATAGGGCATTCTATATCATTAATGCAATACATATACCCTTTGCCGATGCTTTATTGGTAGATTATTTATCCAGGCAAACTTCCGTATTGCGGTTGGAATATAATTCTGCTTATAGCTACCACAGGCCTTTAGCTCCTGTTCAGGACATAAAAAAAATGGAAACCCGTGGCCAGATAATTCAATGGGGCATTACCAGAATAAAAGCAGACACCCTTTGGACATTAGGATTCAAAGGACAAGGTGTGGTCATTGGTGGGGAAGATACCGGTGTGGAGTTACATCCACTGCTAAAAGCGAATTACAGGGGTACGATCGCAAATAATAGTATAAATAATAATTATAATTGGCATGATGCTATACACAGCCTTCATCCTCTCAATAGGGATAGTACCACTAATGAATATAATAATCCCTGCGGTTTGGATACCCTGGGACCTTGTGATGATGATAATCACGGCACTCATACCATGGGTACTATGAATGCAAATGATCAGCAGATCGGGGTAGCACCAGAGGCCAGATGGATCGCATGCCGATGCATGGAAAGAGGTTGGGGCACCCTTGCAACATATATTGAATGTTTTGAATGGTTTCTCGCACCCACCAACCTCGACAACAAAAATCCTGATCCAAAGAAGGCACCACATGTAATCAATAATAGTTGGGGTTGCCCACCTGAAGAAGGTTGTAACCTATCCAACTTTGCAACTATGGATCAGGTAATAAAAAACTTAAAAGCGGCAGGAATATTTGTCGCCGCCTCTGCAGGTAATTCGGGATCACGAGGTTGCAACAGCATCGATAGTCCTGCAGCCATATTCGAAGCATCATTTACAGTAGGGGCCAGTAATACAGGAGATTCCGTAGCTGGATTTAGCAGCAGGGGGAGTGTTCTTGCAGATGGTTCAAACAGAATAAAGCCTAATATCCTGGCTCCCGGTGTGGGGACTTTATCGTCTATTCGCAATGGTGGCTTAGCCTCTTTCCAGGGTACCAGCATGGCGGGACCGCATGTTGCAGGGGCCGTGGCATTGCTGATATCCGCTTTCCCAGAACTAGCAGGCAAAGTAGAGTTGATCGAGGATATTCTTGAAAAGTCAGCAGTTTCAAAATTTCAACGAATCTCTTGCGGAAACGAAAAGCAAAATGCTCTGCCTAATAACACCTATGGTTTTGGAATATTAAACGTGTATAACGCGTATGAATTAGCCAGAAAATTATTGACTACCGGAAGTAACCCAAATAGCTTGGCCACCAACCTGAAAGTGTACCCCAACCCTGCGGAGCATTCAATTCACTTTGAGACCGCAGCTGGCAACGCTATTGTATCCATTAAAATTGTTGACAACCAGGGTAAATTGGTATATGATTCATTTGACATAAATACACCTTATTTAAGAGTGGATCATTTGCTCGCGAATGGTATTTATTTTTATTTCGCCAAAACTCATAACTCTTCATTTAATGGTAAAATAGTAGTGGTGAATCAGGCTACCAATCGTTAGCAAGGATAAAGTAGGGTTTACAGCAAACCCGATTGAATAGATTTCCCCATACCTTGCCCAATACTTGACAAATCAAATTATACCCTGTATCTTTAATCCAAATTATTTAACTCATTAAAATTAACGATCCAATGAAGTATTTATTTTCAATGCTTTTCCTGGTTACTTTATCCGGAATCGCTGTATCTCAATCATGCCACGGTAAATCAATGGCAACATCCGGAGGTAAAAGTTGCTGCTCCGCAAAAGAAGCTGCTGCAATGGTGGCTGCGGACAAAGAAGGGATACAAGTGAGAAAGGATGTAGCCTCCGGTGATCTTTCCTATTTTAAAGTTTCCACTTGTGCTCACAGTGGATCTACTTCTATTGTAGAAATGAAATACGATACACAGGAAAAAATGTTTGTGAATAAAGCTCCTGAGATGCAGGAAGTTCAAGCCATACCGGTTTCCTCTCATTCTACAGAGATGAAAAAAATGGATTGCAGCAAAATGTCAAAAGCAGAATGTGCAGAAAAAATGGCTAAAGGCGAATGCCAAATGAAAGCTAAAACCTAAACTGAGATTTTTATATACTATTAAAAGCCGCTTCAAACTGCATCATTTGTAGCGGCTTTTTTTTATGAGTGTTTTGATTAACCTAAAAACTCGTTAATCCAGGGTAAACCAGTTTTAGGTAGATCATGTCCCCCAGCATGAATAAAGTGGAAAAGCCTGATTGATTTTCCAATACCAGTGTATACTGTTAATTGATCAGATTTTTTCTCAATATCTTGAAAGTGGAGAGCCCCTATTATCAAATCGACTGATTTCATCTGATTTGCATTATTTACCACTTTATCCTGAATGCCGGTGCAGATAAATGCAGATTTAGCTGGAACAGAATTTTCAAGAAGATCTACACCCTGGTGCGCATTGATGATAAAACCCTTGAATAAATCCGGTCTTTGATTCCATAGCAAATAGACAAACCGTCCTCCATTACTATGCCCCATGGCGTATACCTGGTTTCTTAGTTCAGGATATTCTCTTACTAATGCCGGCACCAATACATCGATGGCTTTCAGATCACGATCATTTCCATCACCTGATTTTCGTTGCCATCCGTTTTTCAGTCCCTTTGGATCAAATCCACCACCTATACCCGGTATACCCTGTAAATAAATTACAATGCTGTGAGTGAAATATTTCTCCAATACATATTTCTTTTGAAAGCCGTCAGCCGTACCGCCATTGCCATGAAATACAATGACTATATTTTTAGGGTCTGTCGGTTCCGATTTAATATAACTGCGCTCTACCTCATTTACGAAAAATGAATGAAGACCGGAAGCAGGTAATTCTGTTTTTTTCATACTAAATATGAAAATACAGAATCAGGATGATTTGAACTAACTCCAGTAAATGTATTTCAAATGCAACATCTTCCACGTGATCGCCATTCCGGGATTAATGTGAGATTACTTTTTTTACTACTACCTTGCCTCCGTGTTTGATATGTGGGCAAGCGTTAGCAATCTCTATTGCTTTTGATTCACTCTCTGTTTCAATCATAAAATAGCCACTTATGGTATTGATACCGGAGGCATGGGTTTGATTTCCACCCAATATCGTTCCATTGATATCCAATTCATCACCCGAAGCATGTATTCCCTGGGTTACCAGGTCTTGCATCCATTGCCCGTATTCTGCGACATGGGATGGATCTTCTTTAAACTCAGGAGTGTTTTGGAGTAAAAGCATGTATTTAGATTGAGGATTATTCATGGCCAGGTCGTGAATGGGTGAGTTAAAAAAATGGTTGGAAATAAAACCAAGTGAAAAAGTGAGTACTAAAGCAAGGGCTGCCAGTATGATGCTCATTTTGGGAATTGGATTGTTTTGAATCATATTATTGGATTTTAGTGATGAAATAACTTTAGATTTTAAGTTGGGTGACAATGCATACTCCTGATTTATTTTATGTTTCATTTTATTTATACTTTAATTCATTAAATAGTTTTTGAGCATTTTTCTGGCGTTGGATAATTGACTTTTGGAAGTACCTGCATGTATGCCCAGCAGGTTTCCAATTTCTTCGTGTTTGTACCCTTCTATATCATGGAGTACGAATACTACTTTATATCCAGGGGGCAACTCAGAAATGGCTTTTTCAAGATCTATTTTTTCTGCCGAATGTTGAGGTGCAGCTACCGGATCGGGCACCTGGTCATAGTCCCAATAAGAAATAGATTTTCTAAAATATTCTTTTCCAGCATAGATCAAAATACTTATAAGCCAGGTGCGCAATGTGCTTTCCCATCTGAATTGATTCAATTTGGGTATTGCTTTGAGCCAGGTATTTTGCACTATTTCTTCGGCATTGGAAGTGTTTCCATCCGTGATTTGCATAGCAATCTTAAATAATACAGAAGTATGTTTGTCGTATAATTTAGAAAAAGAGCCCTCGCTTTTAAACAGGAGATATTGCTCTACCAGCCATCTATCCGATATATTTTCCAGCATGTATATTTCGATAATTAGAAAGTTAGTGACTAAATTCTGGTAAAAGGTTGTATTACCCGTCAATTTTTTTAATTTTATCTAATGTCAAATAAGGAATCAACTTTGAAAGTAACAAAAACCGGCTTTGGTGAAGATCAGTGGGCTCTGATGATATCGGGTATTTTGATTGCTTTGGTAGTGGCCAATTCGTTGATTTCGTCAGGCCTGGTTTTGAAAGCACCGGTCTATTCATGGTCTGGTGATACCAGCATCCTGAGCTCGGTATTGAAACCATCCAATTTAATCACCTTATTTGTGTTGGCATGTTTTTTTGCATTATTTGCCATTATGGCCACAGGCAGTAAAAAAATCATCAGCCATTTTGCCGGATTTCTGCTATTGTTTTTATTAGGTGTTGTTTCGCTTGTCATTGCAGGGCATAAAACCATCAGCAGTTTTGGAGTAGAATACGTTGTATTTGCTTTATTGATTGGATTGTTATTGCGAAATGCAAAGCTGGCTCCGGGCTGGTTAGTACAGGTAGCCAGGTCTGAATTGTATATAAAAACCGGTTTGGTCATTTTGGGTTCCAGTGTATTATTTACCGATATCATTAAAGCAGGATTGCCTGGAATAATACAAGCTATTTTGGTGGTACTTGTGGTTTGGTTTGTATCTATGTGGATTAGTAAAATGCTCAAAGTAGACGATGAGTTTGCAGTAATGATTGCATCAGCAGTGTCCATTTGTGGTGTATCGGCAGCTATTGTTGCAAGTGGAGCAATTCAAGGCGATAAGAAAAAGCTTTCTTATGTAACTACGTTGGTATTGTTGGTTGCAATTCCCATGCTGATCTTACAACCCTGGATCATAAAATATTTTAATATACCCGAAATTATAGGCGGTGCCTGGCTTGGTGGTACACTCGATACAACGGCATCGGTTACGGCAGCTTCCCAAATAGTGGGCCCTGTTGCCATGAAAGCGGGAGTGATTGTAAAATTTTCCCAGAATGTGTTGATAGGATTCGCTGCATTGTTGATTGCAACCTGGTGGGCTTATAAAACCAAAACCGAAAAAAATGCTTCTGATGGCAAATGGAAAATTATCTGGGATCGTTTTCCCAAATTTGTGCTTGGTTTTATAGTCGCTTCTTTACTATTTTCTTTTATTATACCAGCTGATACTACCAGGCAGGTAAGTGGGTTTTTAAACGGGTTGCGGACATTATGGTTTGCAATAGCTTTTGTATCGATCGGGTTGGAAGCAGATTTCAAAGCTCTTTTTTCTGACAGTGGAAGCAAACCAGCCTATTCTTTTTTACTTTCTCAATTATTTAATATTATCTGGACCCTGATATGGGCTTACATTTTATTCGGAGGTTATCTACTTGCTGTACCCGATTTAAAATAAATTTATTTATGTTCAAAATTGCACTATTTTTTTTACTGCCCGTGTGGATAGCATGTCAAGCTGAATCAATTAAAATTGCTGATTTGATTACTAAAACTATAGAATACCAATATGGTGAAAGTATATATCATGTGACCATAGACAGTGATCATACTTTGCACTGGGAAGCAATAGCAGGTGAAGAAAAAGGAATAAAAGCCACTGAAACGTACAAAGCCGAAATGATTGGAAAAAATCTGGTCTTCATTACCTGGTCAGAAGAAAACGGTATTGGAGTTAGCCAGGTATTGGATTTTGGTAAAGGCATTGTATACAATCATCTGATCAAAGGAAGAGATATCAGTATTGGAAAGGGTAAAATTAGAATTCTGTAAATTTGCGATCGAAAATGACCTGTCATTGAGTATGCCAATTTCAATTGATCAATTGTTTCGTTTTTATGATTACCAGGAATTTAAAGTCCTTATTAAAATATCTTATATTACTTCTTATTTTTTTCTCGAGCATTCTGACACATGCACAACCTATTCCGGAACGAAATATAAGTAGGCACACAGCAGAGGACAGGCATCCGGTAATATCAAAAAAAGATATTGTAATATTTGAAAGCAATAGGTCCGGGAAATGGGCTATCTATAGAATGAATAGTAATGGCGAAAACATCCATTGCCTTATTTGTGATGAATTTAACAATCGAACTCCCAGTCTGGCTTTTAAAGATAATATCCTTTTATTCGAATCTGACCGATCCGGGATTTTCCAATTATACGAATTCAATATTAAAAACCATTCCATCAAAAAAGCATTATCAGTCAATTGTATTCAACAATTTGGCTCTTACTCCCCTAATGGTAAATATCTTTCCTTTAGTTCAAGAAATGCGGATGATCCGGAAAGTTGGGTAATCTGGATTTACGATAGAAAGAAAAATAAACTACACAGCCCTGATCACTTAGTGAAAAGAAGTTTGTATCCTGCCTGGTCACCTGACTCCAAAAAAATAGCTTTTTTCTCAAGAAAGAATACAGATGGCCTTACAGATGAATTATATGTCTATGAACTATTCGCTACAACCACCACACGCCTCACACAGAATACAGTGAATGATTTTAGTCCAACATACGGTCCTAAGGGTAAATATATTTATTTTGTAAAATCACTGGATTACCAAACGAAACCCGAAATATATAAAATATCGGTTAAGACCGGCTTGGAATCCCGTTTGACTTTTAATAATGAGAACGACACGGAACCTGATATATCTTCGAATGGCAAGTATATGGTGTGGACAGGCGTACGGAATAGCAACTATGAAATTCTAATAACAACACTTAAATAATATCAGCATGAAATGGCATTTGTATATTGCTGTTAGCAGTCCTATTTCACTATTGACTATTAAATAAATACTTTAGACTGGTATCATTTATTAGAAAAGTATAAATTATATACCCTGCAAAAAGATACGCTCCCCAATCCATCGGGGGAATCTTCAGTACAATTTGGGCTTTCCATGCCAGTTGAACGGATTAAATTAAAGTTAGTACTTAGGCAATATTTGATAAATAACGCTGAACTCCCGGTTCTTAACTTGCTTCTTTCTATTGATCAAATTTGCAATGCATTACCAAAGGTTACTTATTGTCAGTGCTATATTTTTATACTCCATTACTTATGGACAAGTATTTATGACTACCAATCTTTCATCAGGCGGGTTACCTGTTTCCAACTTTTCAGGTGCCGCGTGGGCGGACATTGATAATGATGGAGATCTGGATGCTTTTTGCGGGCCACGATATTTATATATCAATAATGGGGGGCGCCTGGAATTTGTTTCCGGAGGAAGGGGACTTGCTTTTGGTCAGTCAGTGATTACATCGACAAATGAAACCCAGGGCAGCGGCATAAGTTTTGGTGATTACGACAATGATGGAGATCTGGATGCTTTATTATCCGGCAACCCTACGTATTTATACGAAAATGATGGCAAAGGATTTTTTTCCAAAAAGGAATTGAATGGATCTTCTGAATGGGGAGCAAGCTTTATAGATTATAATAACGATGGGTATTTGGATATACTGGGTGTAAATCCCAACTTATATTTTAAAACTTCTAATTCCTGTGTGCTTTATACGGGATCTAAAAACAAAACATTTAATTCCGATCATAGCTATCCATTTAACCAGGAAGCCGGCTACTATACGAATGCTACCTGGTCAGATTATGATTTGGACGGTGATGTTGATTTGTTTATTGGATCTGGCCCTGGAGGAAGACCAGGATTGGATAATTTTTATAAAAACTTATTAAAAGAAACAGCCAAAGAGGGATTTTCTAAAATTACCAATACAGTTCTTATTCAGGATCTACACGATGGGCAGACCTGGAATTTTGTAGATATAGATAATGATGGGGACCTGGATGCATATATTACTAATTGGGAAGGAGCCCCATCAAGGTTATATTTTAATGAAAAAGGAATTTATGAAGAAAAAATATCTCCTGTCAGCATTATAGGACAGCAACTAAGTAATGTATGGGGCGATCTGGATAATGATGGTGATTTGGATCTTATTTTAACAGGACAATTTTCAAATGTTTATTTTAATGATGGTAAGGGTAATTTAACCAATCAGGGAAAATTCAGCATCGGATTTCCAAATGGAGCCTCTTTGGGTGATTTTGATCGGGATGGAGATTTGGATTTGATCACTTCCGGAATCAATAGACAATTACATGTAAATTCATTATCAAATTCAAATAATTGGGTCCTTATAAAATTAATTGGTTTTGTATCTAACAAATCAGCCATAGGTGCAAGGATACGATGTAAAATTAGCTATAATGGAAAATCCGAATGGATGCAACGGGAGGTACAAGCTCAAAACAGCTTTGTTGGACATAATTCGTTGGAAATACATTTTGGTTTAAATGTGGCGCCAATCATTGATTCATTGGAAATATATTGGCCTTCGGGTATCCTTCAAAAAATGAAAAATGTATCCGTAAATAACTTACATTTTATAGAGGAAGCCATGAGCACAGGATACAATTATAAAAGTCCAGTTAATTTTAACTCGATAAAACTATTTCCGAATCCAACCCATCAATTTATAAATTTTCAGTACGTTACAAAAAGACCCAGTGCGATATGGTATGCAATATATGACTTGAATGGAAATAAATTAATTTCCAAAAATTATTGGGGGATAAAAGAAGGGTTTGGTAAAATCAATTTGGATAACCTGACTTCAGGCACATATTTTATACAGATAAGCAGGGGTGATGAGGAATTTGTATCCAAATTTATAAAAGAATGAAGAGGTCATAGAGAGTATATATCTGTTACCTTCCATTGGAATATGTTTATATCTTATATTTGCGATAAGTGATTTAATTTTATTTTGTTTAAATGAACCAAAGAATCAAATCCTTTATTTTATCCATACAAACCAGGAGGGTAATTCTTCTTATGATCATTTGGTTTTTATGGTCTTTTATCATAAGTGTCCAAAATTATGTGCAATTAAGAGATCGATTTCCCGGAGGATATATTGAATCACTTTGGCGAGGCTTTTTTATTGGAGGTGAATGGTTTTTAGCTTCTTTTTTTATTCTGCATTTTGCCAAAATAATCCTTCTTGAAAAAAATGTTTTCCTGCGGTTTTTTTATCATTTTTTGGTAGCGGTATTCACCTTATTCTTTAGAATGGCGATTCAATTAATCGTAGCTAAGAATACATTTTTAAAGGAAGCCGACACTTTCGATATCATACAAGGTTTATTAATTAACTGGACTTATGCCAACTTTTTAATATATGGATTGATCATATCTATATATTAC
>CAYNIG010000027.1:0-27858 GCA_964396995.1 uncultured Saprospiraceae bacterium
AAGTTACAGGCTTCATTATTAAAACGCTAAAAAAATTGTATTTGTGATTAATTTTTAAGCTGGGTTTTTAATTTTCAGCTATAATAAATACTGGTAAACATCTGTGAAGTATTTTTACATCCCCCACTTTCCAGCAGGGTAAGACAGGATGTATGCCTGGGCACATTTAAGGCTAATGCTATTATTGAATAAAATTGAGTGAATTTAAACATCCAATATAAATTTCACAATATACTGAAATACAACATTTTATGCAAGTGATTAGCTAAGCTTTATTATGATGTAATCTGACTCCTTTCTCTTTTTAAAATGATACAAAACAAAGTAATTTAAGGTGGTAATAAATGTTTACGGATCGATTTGGCATTTTTGAAAGTGAGCCAAATGGCGAATTCTCTATTTAGACAATATCTAAATACAAAAAAGGTTAAATCAAATTTAATATTTCCAAACTCATTTTCTATTTTTGCGACGCATTAATCATCAACTAAGAATAATATTTTAATATAAGTTTTCATGATATATAAAATATTCAGATATAGTAATTTGTCCTTGGTTTTATTACTCTGTCTATCGACAACAGTGTGGTCACAAGCTAACCCTGATGCCGGCAAATCATTGTTTCAAAACAATTGTGCAGCCTGTCATGCAAAAGACATGAAAACCAAGTCCACAGGCCCTGCTTTAGCCGGTGCCCAGGAAAGATGGGCAAATGATGCCGACCTTTATGCCTGGATTAGAAATTCTCAGGCAATGATTGCCAAAGGTCATCCGATCGCCACCGAATTATGGAAAACCTGGGGTCCAACAGTAATGACCGCATTCCCAAATCTCACAGATGCTCAGATTGGGGATGTATTGGCGTATATCAATGGAACGGCAGATGGTAGTTATGGTAAACCTGCAGGTGCACCGGTAGCTACCGGAATACCTGTTGATACCAAGCCAAAAGGAATTAGCTGGGTATGGTGGGTATTGTTGGGAGTGTTAGTTGTCATGGCTGCAATTCTGAGCAGATTGATAGGTGGACTAAATAGACTGGCTAAAATTCAGGCTGGTGAAGCAGTAGAAGAATCAAGGAGTTTATGGCAATTTTTATCCAGTAAAGGAATGGTTACTACTTTGATTGTATTAGGCGTTGTATTAGCTGGTTATACTACTGTAATAAACGGAATTGGCTTCGGAAGGCAACAAAATTATCAACCTGACCAACCGATTAAATTTTCTCATGCTACCCATGCCGGCTTAAATAAAATTGATTGTCAATTTTGCCATGATGGTGCAAGAAGAAGTAAACATTCGGTCATTCCTGCCATGAATACCTGTATGAGCTGTCATAAAGCAATTGTTAAAGGTTCTACCTATGGAACAGCAGAAATTTCTAAAATTTATGCCTCGATAGGATTTAACCCCAATACCAATAATTACATTGCCAACTATGAAAAAATGCCGGAAAAAGAGATCGAAGTGATATTCAAAAAATGGATAGGTGATAATTATTTAGCTGATAAAAATCTCAAGGCAATAGATAGGGAAGGTGAAAGATTAATGGATGAGCAGTGGAAAGGGATAAAAAATAGTCTTACTTCAAAAACCAAGCCTCAAATCCAGGGTCCGGTGGAATGGATTAGAATCCACAGTCTGCCTGACCATGTTTACTTTAACCATTCACAACATGTTACAGTTGGTGGTATAACCTGCCAACAGTGCCATGGTAAAGTAGAAAATATGGATGTGGTGAAGCAATATTCGACACTATCCATGGGCTGGTGTGTAAATTGTCACAGGGAGACTGAAGTGAAAAGTTTTTCTTCCAATGATTATTATTTAAATCAATTTGAAAAATATCATCAGGCTCTCAAAGACGGATCAAAAAAGAAAGTGACGGTCGAAGATATAGGTGGACTTGAATGTCAAAAATGCCATTATTAATTTAACTATTACTTGAAATAATATAATTCAACAATCAGTGAATCAAAATAATATGAGCGATAAAATGGATGGAATCTGGATAGGTGAAAAAGACCTAAATCAGGAAGTTGCATATCTATCTAAAGCTGATGAACAATCGAGAATACGACCTGATGAAACCAAAGCAGAACCAGAAGAATATCAGGCCAATCGTAGAGATTTTCTAAAATATATGGGTTTTGGACTTGGGGCAGCTACTTTGGCGGCCAGCTGTAAAACACCAGTAAGAAAAGCCTTGCCTTACCTCACCAAACCCGATAGTGTGGTACCTGGTATTGCAAATTATTATGCTTCCAGTTACGTGGATGGCGGTGATTATTGTAGTATTTTGGTCAAAACCCGGGAGGGAAGACCAATAAAAATTGAAGGCAATTCTTTATCTCCTATTTCTCACGGTGGCACTTCTGCAAAAGTTCAGGCTTCTGTTTTATCACTTTATGATACCAGAAGGATACAAGGTCCAATGGTTAAAAATGAAACTAAGTGGGAGTCAGCATCTTGGGATGTTGTTGATGAAAAAATCAGTAAAGAAATCACCACAGCATCAAAAATCAGAATATTATCCAATACCATTCTATCTCCTACATCTAAAAAGGCGATTGGTGAATTTAAATCTAAATATCCTTCGGCAGAAGTAGTTACTTACGATCCGATCTCGTCTGCCGCAATTTTGTTAGCAAATGAGTCAAATTTTGGAGTAAAAGCTATCCCTTCTTATCATTTTGATAAAGCAAAGGTGGTAGTTAGCTTTAATGCCGATTTTCTTGGATCCTGGATTTCTCCGGTTGAATATGCCTATCAATTTGCTAAAGGGCGTAAAATCCATGATGTACAAGGTGCGAAAATGTCCCGCCATTTCCAGGTTGAGAGTTATATGTCTCTTACTGGATCAAATGCGGATCACCGAATCCAGGTAAGACCCTCTGAAATCGGAGCAGCCATTGGATTTCTATATAATGCTATTGCTTCCAAGACCGGCGCTACCTCTATTGTAAGTCCTCCATTAAATGAAAAAGCGGCTTCTACTTTAACCAAGGTTGCTGATCAACTAATAAGTAATAAAGGGGAGTCATTGGTGGTTTCAGCTTCTAATTATATTGATGAACAAAAGCTGGTAAATAAAATTAATGAGTTATTGGGTAATTATGGAAATACCATTGATTTGGCTAATCCATCTTATCAGCGACAAGGCAATGAGCAGGATCTGAATAAAATGATATCTGATCTGGAATCAGGTATAGTAGATACCATAATCGTTTTTGACCAGGCCAACCCAGCCTACGATTATCCGGTTGCTGATAAATTTAAAGCTGCATTTGCTAAAGCTAAAATTAGAATTTCTTTTGCTGGCGCGCTTAATGAGACCGGTGAACTTTGTAATATCATAGCACCCACTCATCATTTCCTGGAGTCTTGGGGCGATGCCGAACCAAAAAAAGGACTACTTAGCCTCATACAACCGACTATTTCTCCTCTTTTTAATACCAGAGAATCCGAATTAAGTCTCCTGAAATGGGCTGGTAGTTCTAATGTGAATTGGAAATCCGATGCTCCTTATTACGAATATTTGAAATCTAATTGGGGTCAAAACTTTATTGGAGAGGAATCTTGGGACCAGACTTTGCATGATGGTGTATTTAAATTTGCTGGTCACACACCTTATAACTTAACAGCAAATAATACAGATGTTACCTCATTAAAACTCAGTCAGCCCTCAAAGTCAGAGAATGAAATTACATTCTTTGAGACAGTAAATATGGGAGCTGGACAGCACGCTACTAATCCATGGCTGCAGGAGCTTCCTGATCCTGTAAGTAGATGTGTCTGGGGTAATAACCTGGCTATTCCGGTTGCTTTTGATGGAGTAAATAAATTTGTTGGTTCTTTTGGGCTGGATAATGCTGATAAAGTAAAGGTTGGGTTACCCGGTGGTGAAATTGAAATTGATTCAGTTCATCAGTTTGGTCAAGGCCAAAATACATTATCACTGGCTCTGGGATATGGCAGAAAAAGCATTGGACCCGCTGAGGCCAATGTAGGCGTAAATGTTTTCCCTCATTGCCAGGTTGTGGATGGGCTTATACAGTACTATAATAATATTACAGCAATACCCGTAAAAATTGCATCTAACGAAAGACCGGCATGTGTTCAATATCACCACACCATGGGAGTGGAGGATATGGATAAGAAAACCGGTAAGAAAATAAATGCTGACGAAGCGGCCACTGTATTCTTTACCTATTTCGGCCTGGCCAAACAAGGATTTCAAGGGTCTTTAGTCGACAGATCTGTAATCAGAAGGACCAATCTTCACGACCTTGATGCATTTGTAGGTGAATTGAATAAAGAGAGAGATGAATTTCAGCATTTAAATGACCAAACCTTATATCCGACACATGAAGATTTTTGGGGTAAAGGTGCTTCCTGGCATATGCATATTGACCTGAATGCTTGTATTGGCTGCGGAGCGTGTGCTGTGGCTTGTATGGCTGAAAATAATGTACCTGTAGTAGGTAAAAAAGAAGTGAGCCGACATCATGAAATGACCTGGCTGCGGGTTGACAGATATTTTTATGGGGATGCACATAATCCAAATGTTGTATTCCAACCATTGATGTGTCAGCATTGTCACAATGCTCCTTGCGAAAATGTATGTCCTGTAAATGCAACTAACCACAATAGTGAAGGCGTCAATCAGATGATCTATAACAGATGTGTCGGCACCAGATATTGTGCTAACAACTGCCCATATAAAGTGCGTCGCTTCAATTGGTTGGATTATATGAAAGCCGATTTATGGCCTATCAACGAACCGGCTATGATTGAAGGCGAAGAATCCCCGTTTATGTCTGATAATTTAACCAGGATGGTACTTAATCCTGATGTGACTGTAAGAGCAAGGGGAGTGATAGAAAAATGTTCTTTCTGTACACAAAGAATACAGGAGGGAAAATTAAATGCAAAAAAAGAGGGTAGGGAATTGGCAGATAATGATGTTAAAGTAGCCTGTCAGACAGCTTGTCCAACCGGTGCCATTACATTTGGAAATATCAATAATAAGAAGTCCAAAGTTGCGCATGAGGTAGCCAACCCATTAAATTACCAGGTTTTGGAAGAAGTGAACACAAGACCTTCTGTCACCTATAAATCAAAAGTGATCAATCGTGATACCACTATCGAAGCCTAAATTGACTATAATTTTGAATTCTAAATTGAATAACGAAAATTAATATATGAGCGTTGTAGTTTCTCCCATCAGGGAACCATTGATACGCGGCAGCAAAACATATCACAAGATCACTGAGGATCTGTGTGCAGCTACCGAAAGGGCCCCAAGCCTTGCTTGGATAATTGCATTTATAGCTGCAGGATCTGCCCTGGCATTTGGCACGTTCTGTATTATCTGGACCATTTGGGTCGGAATAGGTTCCTGGAATCTGAATAGAACGATCGGATGGGGTTGGGACATAACCAACTTTGTTTGGTGGATCGGTATTGGGCATGCGGGAACATTGATATCAGCAATATTGTTATTGTTCAGACAAAAATGGCGAACCGGGGTAAACCGGGCAGCTGAAGCGATGACTATATTTGCAGTAATTTGTGCTGCTTTATTTCCGGGAATTCACGTAGGCCGGATGTGGGTGGTTTATTTTTTCTTTCCCTATCCCAATACTCGTGGACCACTTTGGCCAAATTTTAATTCACCTTTATTGTGGGACTTATTTGCAATCTCTACCTATTTTTCCGTTTCACTTCTATTCTGGTACACTGGATTAGTACCTGATTTCGCGACCGTGAGGGACAGAGCAAAAGGTTTCAGGAAAAAGTTTTATAACTTCCTGTCTTTTGGTTGGACGGGGTCAGCCAAACACTGGCAAAGATGGGAGGCACTTTCACTGGTATTGGCTGGTATATCTACTCCGCTGGTACTTTCTGTTCACACTATAGTGAGCTTTGACTTCGCTACCTCTGTTATTCCAGGATGGCATACCACCATCTTCCCACCTTACTTTGTAGCAGGAGCCATTTTCTCAGGATTTGCTATGGTGCAAACCCTGATGTTAATCACCCGAAAAGTATTAAAGCTGGAGGATTATATTACTATAGAGCATATTGAATCTATGAATAAAGTAATTCTGCTTACAGGTACCATAGTTGGTGTGGCCTATTTGACAGAATTATTCATTGCCTGGTATTCCGGTTATGTATATGAGCAATTTGCCTTCTTTAACAGGGCACTGGGTCCCTACTGGTGGTCTTATTTTGGAATGATGGCTTGTAATGTATTGTCGCCTCAGCTTTTCTGGTCTAAGAAAATAAGAAGGAGCATATATTGGACTTTTTTGATGTCTATATTTGTAAACATAGGAATGTGGTTTGAGCGATTTGTAATCATTGCCACCACATTAGCCAGAGACTATTTGCCATCCAGCTGGAGTTTGTATTCACCTACCTGGGTTGAAATCGGAATTTTTATCGGGACATTAGGTATATTTTTTACATTTTATTTAATATTTGTAAGAGTAGCCCCTGTAGTTGCTATAGCCGAAGTAAAAGCGATATTGAAAGCTGCTGGTGATCAATACACAGAAACCAATAAGGCGCATGCAATAGAAGCGGCTAAAACCCCTCCGGTTCACCATGAAGAAGAACATGCCGCTCATCATTAATTAAGACTCAAAGGAATTATTGTATTATGTCAAATAATAAAGAAGTAATTTACGGATTGTACAATGACGAGACTGAATTGCTCAGTGCAGTCAGACAAGCCAATAGTCAACACCTGGAAATTATGGATGTATTTACACCCTTTCCGGTACATGGTCTGGATCCATTATTGCATTTAAGTGAATCCCGCCTTCACCAGGGTGGATTTGTGTATGGAATGATTGGGTTATTGACTGCATTTCTTGGAATGACCTGGATTTTTACAAAAGATTGGCCCATTATGATAGGTGGTAAGCCTTATTGGTCCGTACCCGCATTTATTCCCATAACTTTTGAATTGACTGTATTATTTGCTTCCTGGGGGATGGTAATTACTTTTTATATTATATGTGGTATGGGTCCCGGAATCACCAATCCTGTATTAGACGATCGTATCAGTGATGATAAGTTTTGCATTGCTTTCAATAAATCATCAGCAGATGTAAATAAAGTAAACGAATTTTTCAGAAGCACAGGAGCAGCTGAAGTCAATTCTAAAGTATTGTAATTTATGAGAAGTAAATCTATTTTATTTATCGCTTCCGTGATGGCCATTCTATCTTCATGCTCACGGGCTGGAGGCAATAAAACCGGACATGAATTTATGCCGGATATGGTTCATCCTGTGGGTTACGAGGCAAACTATTATGACTTTTATTATTTTAACAGATGGGGTAGTGAGGCTGAATATAAAAAGTTTGCGACTCCCAGATTACCAGTAAAAAACACCATTGCAAGGGGGTTTACTGGTGGAGCCCATGCTGATCCGGGGGTAGCCTCACCTAATGGATTCGTTCCCTATTATTATGCCGATAATGAAGAGGACAGAACCAGGGCATCTAAAGAACTGGTCACCAGTCCTTTCCCCATTACAGAAAAAAATTTGGCGGTCGGGAAATTACTATTTGAAATTAACTGCTCTATCTGTCATGGTACTAAAGGCGATGGTGCAGGATACCTGGTCAGAGATGACGGAGGAAAGTATCCGGTTGCTCCGGCCAACTTTTTACAGGATACATTTTATAAATCAAATAATGGACGATTTTATCATGCGATCATGTATGGCAAAAATATGATGGGCAGCTATGCTGATAAACTTTCTTACAAAGAAAGATGGCAAGTAATCCAGTACATCCGAGCGTTACAAGCCAAAGCTAAAAACCTCCAATACGATCAGGAAGCAAATACCCTTAATTCCGCAGATATTCCTCAGTCAAAATGGGTATCGGCAATACCTGCAGAAGAAAATGTAAAAAATAATGAAATTCCCAGCATGGAACTCAAACACAGTTCTATGCCTAAAATTGAAACTCCTAAACATTGATTTAAGACATGGCATCAAATCATTCACATCATTCACCTACCATTAGTTCCCCTCAAAAGTTTGAGTTGACGGGAACTGCTCGTACCGTTTTATTAAGCGGCATTGCTTTAGGAGTATTGAGTTTAATTTGGATCTTTTTCAAAGATGATGAGTTTCATACCCGGTTCTGGACTAATATTTTACATAATTCTGTTTTCTTTACGGGAATTGCTCTATTTGCACTATTTAAATACTCCGCCGCTGTAGTCGCTCTTGGTGGCTGGGTAGTGACATTTAAAAGAATATGGGAAGCATATGCTCAATTCCTCATTCTTGGATTGATCCTGATGCTTATTATTGCAGGTGGATTATACATGGGTTATCATCATTTATATCACTGGAATGATGCTGCGACAAGGGCTAATGACAAAATTATTATTGGTAAATCCGGTTTCCTTGGTAAAAATTTCTTTACCTTTTTCACTATCCTGGCTATGGGTACATGGATTTATCTCGCCAGGAAAATCAGAACTATTTCGTTGGATGAAGACATACACGGAAATGCCAGTTTTAGTCATCATATCCAATTAAGAAAATATGCTTCTATGGCTTTGCCTTTGATTGGGTTTATGAGCGCTGCCTGTATTTGGTTGTGGGTAATGTCACTGGATGCTCATTGGTACAGCACTATGTTTGCCTGGTATAGTTCAGCTTCCTTGTTTGTATCTATGATCGCTTTGACGATTGGTATCATTTCTTATATGAAATCAAAAGGTTATCTGGAAGAAGTGACCAAAGAACATATGCATGATTTGGGTAAATTTTTATTTGCTTTCTCCATATTTTGGACTTATCTCTGGTTTTCTCAATACATGCTGATTTGGTATGGAAATGTCGGTGAAGAAACCATTTATTTCAGACAACGGTTTGATAAATATAAAGTTTTGTTTTACAGTAATTTGGTGCTAAACTTTCTGCTTCCTTTTTTAATACTTATGAGAAATGATACAAAAAGAAAAGTTGGAACATTGATTTTTGTAGCCGGATTGGTTTTCCTTGGACACTGGATTGACTTTTTCCAAATGACTAAGCCTGGACCTTTACATACGGCTCATGAACTGATGGAACACAGGCATTCTGTTGGTGAAGTTAAACCTCTTGAATCAAAGCCAATGAGCGTAGCACAAAACGACGATGCCAAACAAGAAGTTACCAATTCTTCGGCCATAGACACAGCTCATAAGATGGAGCATCCTGCTACAGCTAATGATCATTCAACCTCTACTGGCACCCATACAGCTGCCAAGGCTGATGAACATGGTACAACAGGAGCAGCAAATGAACACGGTGCTGAATCTCATGACGCTCATGAAAGCAGTTTTACTGAAGGATTTACCATACCCGGATTATTGGATATTGGGGTTTTAATGGGCTTTTTAAGTGGATTCTTATTATTTGTTTTCGGAGAGATCAGTAAAGCACCACTGCAACCCAAAAATGATCCTTACTATGGAGAAAGTTTACATCATCACGTAATGTAATTTTATAAAGATTGATTTAAAAATAAAATATGGCCGCTTTAATTATCATTGGAATCCTCGCTCTACTAGGCATAGTGGTGGTCCAGATTGGCAAATTAAGTGATTTGCGCTCAAAAATCATGGGGGAAGAGGATATCAATTATCAAAACTATGATATCACAGGAAAGCTTCTTGTATTCTTCATGATTGGCTTCCTCGTATTTTGTGTTGTCACTGCATATTATTACAAAAATTGGCTACTCGGCTATGGGCCACATGAATCGGCATCAATACATGGCAAAAGTATCGACAGCATGTTTGATACCACATTGTTGTTTACAGGTATCGTATTTTTTATTACTCAAATCTTACTCTTTTGGTATGCTTATAAATACAGGGCTGAAAGAGGAAAAAAGGCACTTTATTTCCCGGGTAGCACCAAACTCGAATTGGTATGGTCTATTGTGCCTTCAATTGTTTTGGTAATTCTGGTTGCCCGGGCATTGATTGCCTGGAACGATATCATGGCAGATACCAAACCAGAAGATAATGCCATAGAAATAGAGGCTACTGGTTATCAGTTTGCATGGAATATCCGATATGGAGGACCAGATAATGCTATTGGTACAAAAAATTATAAGAAAATATCAGCAACCAACGCATTAGGCCAGGACTGGACAGATGTAAAAAACCTCGATGATTTTAATGCGGATGAAATAGTATTACCAGTAAATAGAAAAGTAAGAGTTAGGATTACTTCAAAAGATGTTTTGCATAATTTTTATTTACCTCATTTCAGAGTAAAGATGGATGCGGTACCCGGACTTCCAACCTATTTTGTTTTTACTCCCACTAAGACTACCGAAGAATATCGCGAGGAATTAAGAAAATACAAAGAATATCAGGCACCTGTAGACCCAAGTGATCCCACCAGTGCTCCGAGGTGGCAGGCTTTTGAATATGAATTGGCTTGTGCCGAATTGTGTGGTAAGGGACATTATTCGATGCGAAGATTAGTTAAGATTGTATCTGAATCCGATTATGAAGCCTGGCTAAAAAATCAGAAATCCACCTATCTTACCACGGTACGCAATACAGATGAAGATCCTTTTAAAGGTCAGGTACTGGATATCGAAGTGAAACAAAGGAGAGCTGAGTTTAATTCCGCTGTTGAAAAAATCATTTCTGTCGATTCATTGATTGGCAAAAAAACAATCCGTCTGGATCATATTCAGTTTGAGACCGGAAGTGCAACACTTACAGCTGAATCAAAATATGAATTGGACAATATTATAGAATTATTATCGAATAATTCCACTATGAGGATCGAGATTGACGGGCATACTGATAATACAGGAGATGCTGCTGCCAATCTAAGCCTTTCTAACAATAGGGCCAGTGCTGTTAAAGAATACCTGGTAAACAAAGGAATTGATGGTTCGAGATTGGTAGCTTTGGGTTTTGGGCAAACAAAGCCAATAGATACCAACGATACCGAGGCAGGCAGACAAAATAACCGCAGAACTGAGTTTAAGATTTTATCAAAATAAATATAACTATTAAACTTCAACCTAATGGCAGAAGTAATCGAAAAAACAACTGAATTACCTGATGTAGATAAACTCATCAAAGAGAAAGGCTATGATGATCATTTTCATGAACATCATGAAGGTGATAAATATCAATCGGGCTTTATTAGCAAGTATATTTTCAGCATGGATCACAAAATCATTGCCAGGCAATTTTTAATTACCGGTATGATTTGGGCAGTCATTGGTGGATTGATGTCCCTTATCTTCAGATTGCAATTGGGATTTCCTGACGAAAATTTTGCCTGGTTAAGACCCATACTGGGAAAATGGATCACCATCAATGATGCCGGAGCCGGTAGTATATCGCCTGACTATTATTATGCTATGGTAACAATGCACGGTACGATAATCGTATTTTTTGTATTGACCGCAGGATTAAGTGGTACATTTTCTAATCTTTTGATTCCACTGCATGTGGGAGCCAGAGATATGGCTTCTCCTTTCCTCAATATGCTTTCGTATTGGTTTTTCTTTTTATCAGGAGCGGTAATGTTATATTCATTGTTTTTAAGCACCGGACCATTTTCCGGTGGCTGGACAGCGTACCCTCCATTAAGTGGATTGCCTCAAGCCTCTGATGGTTCTGGTACCGGTATGACATTGTGGCTGGTGAGTCTTACTTTATTTGTCGTATCGGTTCTTTTAGGTGGTATCAATTATATTACCACCGTATTAAACCTGAGAACAAAAGGGATGAGTATGTGGAGATTACCTTTACCGATCTGGGCATTTTTTACAACAGCGGTATTAGGATTATTGTCATTCCCTGTATTGGTATCCGGTTTTCTATTATTGATGTTTGACAGGGGAATGGGTACCAGCTTTTATCTCAGTGAAATATTTATAGGTGGTAAGGCATTGGATTTTGCTGGGGGTAGCCCTATTCTATACCAGCATTTATTCTGGTTTTTAGGACACCCTGAAGTTTATATCATTATTTTACCTGCTATGGGTATAGTATCAGAAGTATTATCGGTGCATAGCCGCAGACCTATATTTGGATACAGATTTATGGTTTATTCCATACTGGCAATCGGCTTTTTATCATTTATTGTATGGGCACATCATATGTTCATGTCAGGGGTAAATCCATTCATTTCCAATTTCTTCGTAATATTCACCCTGATCATTGCTGTACCTTCGGCGGTGAAAGTATTCAATTGGATTACTACCATTTACGGTGGTAATATCAGATTGAATACAGCAATGTTATTTGGTATTGGATTTGTAAGCATGTTTATTTCCGGTGGACTTACCGGTATATTCCTGGGTAATTCGGCTATTGATGTTCAGCAACACGATACTTACTTTGTAGTAGCTCACTTTCATATTGTGATGGGGGTGGCTGCCATGTTTGGAATGTTCGCCGGAGTATATCATTGGTATCCTAAGATGTTTGGCAAGTTTATGAATGAAACATTAGGTAAATTACATTTCTGGGGTACGATGATCGGAGCCTATGCTATATTCTGGCCCATGCATTTTATTGGGATGGCAGGTGTGCCCAGGAGATATTATAGGTTTGATGCTTTCCAGGCATTCAATCAGTTTGGTACTATTAATAAATTTATCACCATTGCTGCCATTGTGGTATTCTGTTGTCAATTGATTTTTATAGTTAACTTCTTTTACTCTATCTGGAGAGGAAAGAAGGCTACCAGCAGAAATCCGTACCAGGCCAATACCTTAGAATGGACAACTGAGACCATAGTTCCTGTGCATGGCAATTGGGTAGGAAATATACCTACAGTCGAACGATGGGCATATGATTATAATAAAGATGAGCGGGAATATATTCCTCAGTATGTACCCATGTCACCTAATGAAAAGGAAGAAGTACATTAAATTTCATTACTCATTTTATAAAAATAAAAGTGAATCCAATTTCAAATTCAACTTCAAAATTTAATGCGGGGAGAATGTATGTTCTTTCTAAAATTGAAGTTTTGAAAGAATTGGTAAAATTCCGACTCACCTTGTTTGTTGTAATAAGCTCGGTTGTGGGGTACCTGATGGCTTTACAGGGTCCATTGGAGATAAAACAATTGATCTTTCTTGCTTGCGGTGGCTTTTTAATTACCGGTGCAGCAAATACCCTTAATCAAATATTTGAAAGAGAGTATGATGCTCTGATGACCCGTACAGCTGTACGACCATTGCCTACAGGGAGGATTGAACCTACTGAAGCTATTATATGGGCGGGAATCATGGCAGTCTCGGGGATATTGTTCCTTGCCTTATTTAATTATCTCACTGCTATTTTAGGAGCTGCTTCTCTTGCCATTTACGCATTTATCTATACCCCTTTGAAAAGAATTACACCTCTATCCGTAGCTGTAGGGGCTATACCGGGGGCTTTACCTTCTATGATTGGCTGTATTGCTTTGGAAGGCAAGCTTAGTCTTTTATCTCTTACTCTTTTTGGTATCCAATTTTTCTGGCAATTTCCGCATTTTTGGTCTATAGGCTGGTTAGGATTTGATGAATATAAAAAAGCCGGTTTTAATATAATGCCTTTACCTTCCAGTGAAAGGGATCATAGTATAGGGATGTACAGCATGATCTATGCCTTATTCTTAATTCCGATTAGTTTATTATTTGTCTTTAATCCGATGGTAAGCAATGTCGCAATAGTATTACTTTGTCTTGCTGCCCTGGGTTTTGCTTATGCAGCTTGGCAATTATTTAAATTTAATGACATAGCACATGCCCGAAAATTATTATTTGCATCATTAATATACCTGCCATTTATTCAAATTGTTTTATTAATTGACAAATGGATCTGATACAATCAAATAAAACAAACCGATTTGGCATCCATCCGCAGAAATTTGCATTGTGGGCGGCATTGGGGTCTATCACTATGATGTTTGCCTCCCTTACCAGTGCTTATGTAGTACGCAGAGGTGCCGGTAATTGGCTTGAGTATCAAATACCAAATGTATTTTTTGTAAGTACTATTGTATTACTTCTTTCCAGTGTAGCATTGCATTTTTCGTATAGTTCATTTAAAAGCGGTCAGGAAAAAAAATACAAATATTTCATGATTGCTGCCTTTGCATTGGGCATACTTTTTACGGCATTGCAATATACTGGTTGGAATCAGCTCAGTCAATTTGGTGTTCAACTAAATGGTAATCCATCCGGTTCTTTTTTTTATGTAATATCAGGAATTCACGTAGTGCACGTACTTGGAGGCATTGCCTCTCTCATCGTAGCATTGATTCATGCGTTTACCTTACCTTTTACAGTTACGGAAAAACGGAGGCACCGATTTGACTTGGTATGCCATTATTGGCATTTTGTGGATGTACTTTGGATTTATTTATTAACTTTTATGATTGTTCAACAATAAACAAGAAATAATTATTCATGTCAACTCATACAATATCTCACGATACAGCACATGTAGATCATCACGAAGGAAGCCATAGTGATGATAAAAATCTCTGGGGTGGTGGTAAAGAACCATTTAAGGCCAGTTATGGAAAGCTTATGATGTGGTATTTCCTGCTTTCAGACGCATTCACATTTTCAGGCTTTTTAATTGCTTATGGTGCTTTGAGATTCAGCATGCCTACCTGGCCATTGCCTGATCATGTATTTGAAAGTATTCCTTTCTATACTGGTAAAGCACCTCTGATATTCGTTACGTTTATGACATTTGTACTTATTATATCCTCGGTTACCATGGTACGGGCCGTGCAGGAAGGTCACCGGGAAAATAAGAAGGGAGTAGTATTCTGGATGATTTTAACCATTTTAGGGGGTGCTACCTTCCTCGGATGCCAAGCCTGGGAATGGACAACATTAATTGTGAAAGAAAATGTGAGCCTTACTAAAAATCCATTTAGCCGGCACATGGATAGTGGTGTCTACTTAAATGCTGATGGAACTGTTTCTATGAAAGACGGTAAGGAAGAAACTTTCAAAAAAGGAGATTCCTATTTGATTCATAAACATGGGGATGACTGGGATCTGAAAAAATATAAAGTCACTGAAGGCCCTGAAACAGGTAAAGAAAAAATAGTGTCTTTCGGCCCGAAAGCCTTTGGCGCTTTATTTTTCTTTATCACCGGCTTTCACGGATTTCACGTGTTTTCCGGTGTCCTTTTTTTGGCCATAATTGCCATCAATGCCGCGAGTGGCCTGTATGCGGCTAGAAAAAACGGGTACGAAATGGTGGAGAAGATCGGATTGTATTGGCATTTTGTGGATTTAGTATGGGTGTTTGTATTCCTGGTGTTTTATCTGCTTTAATTTTATAATCATCATATCATTATTTTTATAACTCTTTTACCATAAAAAATTATGTCAGGGCATTTAACATACGAAGAAAGTAAAAAAGTAGTATTCAAGGGGTTGCGATTATTGGCCATCATTACCCTGATCGAAGTGGGATTGGCATTATTTGGAAATGGACATATAGTTAATGGTTTTCATTTAACCAAGCTTATCATGTACCCATTGATGATCGGCCTCAGTTTGTACAAAGCTTATTTTATTATATTTGAATTCATGCATATGAAATATGAAGTTAAAGGATTGGCACTGGCCGTATTATTGCCAATGACTTTACTTATTTGGGCAATGATTGCTTTTTTTAGTGAAGGCAATAAGTGGTTTAATTACCGGGATGCCGTACGTGACAAAAATAATGTTGAATCTAAACAATCTATACAACCTCAGGGAGAAAGCAAATCTGTAAAAGTGCTGGAAGCAGAAGATGTCCACTAAAATGATATAGTCTGTGAACAGAAAAATACTGACTCTAACAATAAGTTTGTTAATATTATTTGCATTACCTACCATTTCACTTTATTATTCTTACCAAGGAAGTCAGCTTAGGAAAAAAGCGCTGGCTGAATTAACAGTAAAGTCAACTCTTCCATCTGCGCTGGCAAATCAGTTAAATTCGGATGCCCGGTACAGAATTATTATTTCTAATTTCAGTGACAGCGTCACATTAAAGCTGATTATAAATCAATTTATTGAGGAAAAAGTAGATTTTGTCTTTGTGAATGATAGTGTTTCAATTTTGAATTTTAATGAGGATCAGATAAACAAATGGAATAAGAAAAGGCCATTTCTTTGGATCAGGCAAGCTGATTTCAAACTTGGCGAAAACGAAATGCTCCTCACCAATGGGAATCATGAAGTTTTAAATACCTATGATTTACGTATTGCCGAACTCAGAAAAAAACTGGTAGAAGACATAGCTTTTTTGATCACCAAAAAGTAAAAGACAAGCATGTCTGTTACATGAATATCACAGCTTCATATCTTTCCATATTAAGAACTATAGTTTTAAGATTGGTTCTGGTTTACCTTTTCTATGCATTAAGCCGAGTGGCATTTTATTTCATCAATCAGTCAAAATTTGGATACTTATCTGCAGCTGACTGGCTGGCCATTTTGAGCGGAGGTTTGGTTTTTGATACTTCGGCTATAGCGTATACCAACGTTCTTTTCCTTGTATTTTGGTTGATCCCTGTCAGATCTTTGATCCTGAATAAAGGATACCAAAATGCAATATTTATTCTATTCATTATTATAAATGTTATTTGTCTCACACTCAATATCATTGATTTCTTTTATTATGAATTTAACCTCAAACGGATGACGGCCGACTTTAGCCATTGGATAGGGGAGACCAATTCAGGTAAAATACTTTTGAGTTTCATTTCTTCCCACTGGTTAAGTACATTGATTTCGATGTTATTTATCAGTGCTTTTATCTGGTTAAATCAACAGATCAAACCCACTGATTACAGACTCATATCCAAAGTCCATTTTTATACCGGTCATTTAATCTTTTTACCGGTATGTCTTGGACTTGTAATTGCAGGTATGAGAGGAGGGTTTAGGTATTCTACCAGGCCCATTACGCTGAGTAATGCTGGTCAATACGTTTCTAAATCAGAATATATGCCCATTGTTTTAAACACCCCTTTCAGCATCATCAGGACTTTTGATAAAAAAGTATTTGAAGAAAAGAATTATATGCCTGTGAAAGACGCCATCCGGTTCTTTAACCCCATTATCGATTTTAAGCAAACTAGCGATTCACTAATTAAGAAAAATATAGTAATCATCATCCTTGAAAGTTTTGCGAGGGAGCATTCAAAATACCTCAATCCGGATTTGTACCCTGATTCTGTTACATCGTATACGCCATTTCTTGATAGTCTGATGACTAAAGGTAAAATATGTACCCATGCTTTTGCCAATGGAAGAAAGTCAATTGATGCCATGCCGTCTATACTGGCAGGCATACCGTCTCTGGAGGTACCGTATGTCTTGTCTCACAATAGTTTAAATAAAGTAAATTCTATAGCCAATTTACTCAAACCGTACGGGTATACCAGTTCTTTTTTTCACGGTGCACCTAATGGATCCATGGGATTTCAGGCATTTGCCCAAATTGCCGGATTTGATCAGTATTTTGGCAAAACGGAATTTAATGATGATACACATTATGATGGTATATGGGGTATTTGGGATGAAGAGTTTTTTGAGTTTTTCGGACACAAAATCTCATCAGGTAAAAGTCCATTCGTCGGAGTTCTTTTTTCTTTGTCTTCACATCATCCTTATAAAGTACCGGATAGATACCATAATGTATTCAAAAAAGGCAAACTTGAAGTACACACCGGTGTTCAATATACTGACCATTCATTAAAAAAATTTTTCGAATTTGCCTCCCGGCAGGAATGGTATAACAACACTTTGTTTGTAATTACAGCAGATCACAGTACCACTGCCTGGTCAGAAAAATACAATAGCCAGGCTGGTGCATTTGCCATTCCCATCCTTTATTTCGACCCTTCAAATTCAAGCCTCACGGGAGAGTATCAACAGGTCACCCAGCAAACGGATATTCTCCCTTCCATACTTGATTATATTCATTACCCTGCTCCATTCATCGCATTTGGGAACAGCATATTTGATACCTCAGCTCCCCATTTTGCGTTTAATTTTTTAAATGAGCATTATCAGGTAATAGATAATTCAAAACAAATGAGCTTGTCCAATGGTGATCATCTTACCGATGTATATGATATCAGTACAAGTTGGGTATTATCAGATAATAAGATCGGGAGGAATGCCGGGTCAGATTCTTTACTCCTGAAGTTTCACCAATCTCTTATCCAACAATATAATTATAGAGTAATACACAATAAATTAACTGTTTCTAAAAATGAAAACTAGTCCTATTCCGCCACTGAATCTTGATTTATATAAAAAATTAAAACCCTGGGCGATTGTTTTCTCCGTCGTGGTTTTACTCATTGTTGTTTCATTGCGCAAATGGCATGTGGATACGACCTATAGTCTTAAGTGGTTGGCTGCATTTCACTCCACATTAAATGCGCTTACCGCGGTTGGTTTAATAATTGCCTATTATTATGTAAAATCGGCAAAGGACATAGCTAAACATAAAAAATGGATGATTGCAAATATGATTTGCTCAGGATTATTTTTATTTTCTTACATCCTCTATCATCTTACCACTCCTGAAACCAGGTATTGTAATACCGGAGCAATCAGGTCATTTTATCTCTTTTTATTATTAACTCATGTTGTCCTGGCAGCCTGTATTCTGCCCATTATTTTATTTACCTTTTTAAGAGCCTATACCGGCCAAATCGAGCTTCACAGGAAAATGGCAAGATGGGCCTTTCCAATTTGGCTGTATATTGCGGTAACAGGGCCCATTTTATACCTTATGTTAAGAAAGTGCATTCCATCCTAATATTGTTTAATTTTGTGTCTGTTTAAAATGAAAGCGAAACTTTTTATTGCTCTCCTCTTTACCTTAACCTGTATAGTACTTGAAGCTCAATGTCCCATGTGCAGAATGTCAGTAGAATCGAATATGCAAAACGGAAGCGGACAAAGTATAGGCAGTACCATAAATACCGGGATTTTGTACATGCTGGCTATGCCTTATTTATTAGTGGGTACCCTAGGATATATTTGGTATAAAAACAAAAGAAAGTTGGAAGAAATCGAAAATCAGGAAAAGGCCAGATTAAACTAATAAAAAAAGGCATCCATTACAGATGCCTTTTTTTCTAATCATACAAATTAAAGGTTAAAAACCTTTTATCGTTAAAATGCTTATTGTTTTTCAGGTCTAAGACTTCTCACCACTTTACCAGCCTGCCACATTTCACTGTTTCTTAGTTCTTCCAATTCTACTTCCAGTTTTGCTCTATAGTCAGTCTGGCTGTTGCTATCTATAGAACGTTGCGCCTCGTCTCCGCGCGCCACAGAAGCATATAAATTTTCAAATACTGGTTTGGTGGCATCTCTGAATTTATCTTTCCAGTCCAAAGCTCCCCTCTGAGCAGTTGTAGAACAATTGGCATACATCCAATCCATCCCGTTTTCAGCTACCAACGGCATGAGGCTCTGGGTAAGCTCTTCCACTGTTTCATTAAATGCTTCTGATGGAGTATGACCATTTGCTCTCAATACGCTGTATTGTGCCTCAAAAATACCTTGTATTGCTCCCATCAAGGTGCCTCTTTCTCCGGTAAGGTCTGAATAAACTTCCCTTTTGAAGGTAGTTTCAAATAAATAACCAGAGCCGATACCAATACCTAATGCTACTACTCTGTCTTTTGCATGCCCTGTAGCATCCTGAAAAATGGCATAGCTTGAGTTTAGACCACGGCCTTGCAAAAACATTCTCCTGAGTGAGGTGCCTGAGCCTTTGGGTGCAACCAGAATAACATCTATATTGTCTGGAGGAATAATGCCAGTTCTTTCTTTATAGGTAATCCCAAAGCCATGAGAAAAATACAAAGCCTTACCTTTTGTAAGAAACGGTTTCAAGGCAGGCCAGGCTGCAATTTGAGCAGCATCTGATAATAAATATTGGATGATGGTACCCTTTTCGGCTGCTTCTTCAATTGGAAACAAGGTTATTCCGGGTACAAATCCATCGCGGATAGCTTTATCCCAGGTAGGGGAGTTTTGTCTCTGGCCTACAATGACATTAAACCCGTTATCTTTAAGATTTAATGCCTGACCGGGACCCTGAACCCCATACCCTATAATCGCTATTACTTCATCTTTTAATATTTCTCTAGCCTTTTCCAGAGGAAATTCATCGCGGGTGACTACGTTTTCTTCTACACCGCCAAAGTTTAATTTTGCCATTTATTTGTTTTATTATATTAATAATTATTGATTTAGTTAAAATGCGCTGCGAAAATACAATCTACCTGGTAGAATGTATATGACCTGTCACATAGAAAATACATTTTCATTTTGACCTAAATATTCATTTTCAGAAGCTTCGCTCCCAGGCTCGTAATATTCAAATTGTTTTAATTTTCTGTGAAATCCTTCACTGTTTTTAATAATGGCCACCCGGGCTGAACGAACAAATTCAATCAACCCATATGGCTCCAGGACTTTGATCATTCGATCGGTTTCTTCTCTATGACCAGACACAGAAAAGACAGTATAATCTTTTCTAATTACGACCACCCGGGCTCCGTACTGATTAAGCAAACGCTCTACCTTCACTTCAGAAGCAATAATCTCAGTGGGTACCTTGTACATAGCAAGCTCCTGCCATACGATCTCCTCATTGGTATTGTAATAGGCTTTGAGGACATCTACTTGTTTCTCTATTTGCCTGCACAGTTTGCGTACCACCTCTTCCGTTTCAGTAATCACTATATTAAATCGGTGTACAGAGTCAATTTCACTGGGTGAAGTATTCAGGCTTTCAATATTTATTTTTCTTCGGGAAAATATGATGGCGATTCTGTTTAATAAGCCTACCTGATTTTCAGTGTATACAGTCAGTGTATATTCCGGTTTCATCTTGTTTTATTTTAAATCTTCTTTACTTAATACTACTTCCGCAACGCCTTTACCCTGTGGCACCATCGGAAAAACGTTATTTTCTTTACCCACTATGATTTCAAGCAGGTATGCACCTTCGTGTGACATCATTTTATCAAGGGCATCATTTAATTCTGATCTCTTCGATACAGATGCTCCTGGTATGTGATACCCTTTAGCTACTTGTACATAGTCAGGGCTGGTAATATCGACAAAACTATACCTGTTTTCATGGAATAGTTCCTGCCATTGCCTGACCATTCCCAGGAAATTATTATTGAGTATAATAATTTTAACAGTTGGTTTAAATTGCATGATGGTGCCCAGTTCCTGAATCGTCATTTGTATGCCCCCATCCCCAATGACAGCTATCACATCTCTGTCCGGTGCTCCATATTTAGCACCAATTGCAGCAGGCAATGCAAATCCCATGGTACCTAATCCGCCACTGGTGATATTTGACCGCGATTTGTTGTATTGAGCATACCTGCACGTAACCATTTGATGTTGCCCTACATCAGTTACGTAGATGGCATTGTGATTCGTAATTTTATTTAGATATTTTATCACTTCACCCATGGTAAGTTCATCTTGCTTAGGGTTGAGTTCATCGGTTATTACCTTTTCTGTTTCTGTTTTTTTACATTCATTAAATTTTGCTTGCCAGGAATCGTATGACTTTTCCTTAATCAAGGCAGTCAGTTTCGGAAGGGTTTCTTTACAATCTCCCCAGACAGGAACAGTCGCTTTTACATTTTTATCTATTTCTGAAGGATCTATGTCAAGGTGAATCACTTTTGCTTGTTTAGCATATTTATCCAATCTTCCGGTAACGCGATCATCGAATCGCATACCCACCGCTATAAGCACATCGCATTCATTAGTCAATAAATTAGGCCCATAATTTCCATGCATTCCAAGCATACCTACCGCATTGGGGTGATCAGTTGGTATAGCACTCATGCCCAAAATAGTCCAGGCAGCCGGTATTCCGGATTTTCTAAGAAATGCATCAAATTCTTTTTCTGCTTTTCCTAATATTACTCCCTGACCAAAAATGATCAAAGGCCTTTCCGCCGTATTTATAAGTTCTGCGGCTGCATCAATATACTCCCTCCTGACATGAGGTTTTGGACGATAACTACGTATATGCCTGCATTTTTCATATTGCGACATGGCAAATAATTGCAATTGGGCATTTTTAGTAATGTCAATGATAACGGGGCCGGGTCGGCCAGTTTTAGCTATATAAAATGCTTTGGCTAAGACCGTAGGAATTTCATTGGCATCAGTGATCTGATAGTTCCATTTTGTAATTGGTGTAGTTATATTAATAACATCTGTTTCCTGGAAGGCATCCGTGCCCAAAAGATGTGCAAATACCTGTCCGGTAATGCACACAATTGGGGTGCTGTCTATCATTGCATCTGCGAGACCAGTTACCAGGTTGGTTGCTCCAGGGCCGGAAGTGGCGAAAACTACTCCAACCCGTCCACTTGCTCTTGCATAGCCCTGCGCGGCATGAATAGCTCCTTGTTCATGTCTGACTAAGATATGTTGCAAACGATCATGATAAAACCATAACGAATCATAAATGGGCATAATTGCGCCGCCGGGATACCCAAAAACAATTTCTGTCCCTTCTGCCAGCAGGCATTTTAAAACCGCCTCTGATCCGGCAATCATTTTATTCCCGGCTGGGGTCGCAAGTTTTTCTTTTTCCTCTACAACTGTAGACATATTAAATTTTTTTGTAATATAATAATATTTTAGAATTCATCGGTCACACAGCCCTGTGATGCAGATGAAACCGTCATTGCATATTTTCTCAACACACCATTAATGGCTTTTAAAGGTGGTCTGGACCAAATTCGTCTCCTGGCCGCGAGTTCTTCATCAGAAAGCAAAACATCCATCCTGTTTTTTGTTATATCAAGTCTGATAATATCGCCGTTTTTGACTAAAGCAATATTGCCACCATCCTGAGCTTCAGGTGTAATATGACCAATTACAAATCCGTGTGTGCCACCACTAAAGCGACCATCTGTAATTAAAGCCACTTTATCCCCCAAACCTGCACCCATGAGGGCACTGGTGGGTTTGAGCATTTCCGGCATTCCCGGAGCCCCCTTAGGGCCACAATACCTGATGACGATTACTTCCCCGGCGACGATTTTTTTATTGATAATTGCTTCATTTACCTCCTTTTCAGAGTCAAATACATGAGCCGGTCCCTCAAATAATTCTCCTTCCTTACCTGTAATTTTTGCGACAGCTCCCTCCTCCGCAAGATTACCATATAAAATCTGGAGATGGCCTGTATTTTTAATAGGATTGGAGAAAGGCCTGATAATATCCTGTGCCTCGGATAATGGTTTTACATTCTTCAAATTTTCGGCCAGAGTTTTACCAGTCACTGTCATACAATCACCATGTAATCTGCCTGCGTCCAAAAGCATTTTCATTACCGCAGGAGTACCACCAATTTCATGAAGGTCCTGCATCACATATTTACCACTGGGCTTGAGGTCAGCCAGGAAAGGAGTTTTATCCGACACTTTTTGAAAATCATCTATATTAAGCTCTATTCCAGCAGATTTGGCAATGGCAATCAAGTGTAATACCGCATTGGTAGAGCCTCCTAAAATCATGATTAAAACAATGGCATTTTCAAATGATTCTCTGGTGATTATATCACTTGGCTTCAAGTCATGCTTTATAAGATTATTTATCGCAGCTGCAATATCAGAGCATTCAAGTTTTTTATTGGCGGATGCGGCGGGATTGGAAGAATTAAATGGAAGCGACATTCCCAGGGCTTCGATAGCTGAGGACATGGTATTGGCAGTATACATGCCACCACATGCACCAAAAGAAGGAACTGCTTTATGTATTACTTCCTGGTATTCTGCTTCAGTAATTTTACCTTGTACTTTTTGCCCAAGTGCTTCGAATGCGGAGACTACATCCAGCTTTTTTCCGTGTGCGAAACCGGGAGCTATGGTGCCTCCATAGACTAATAGACTTGGTCTGTCAAGCCGACACATAGCCATCAAGGCCCCAGGCATATTTTTATCACAACCAACTACGGTAACCAAACCATCGTACCATTGAGCAGAAACTACGGTCTCTATAGAGTCAGCAATGATATCCCGGGATACTAAAGAAAATCGCATACCATCCGTACCCATGGAAATACCGTCAGAAACTCCAATAGTATGAAACACCAGACCAATGAGTCCTTCCTTGGTAATTTCATTTTTAATATCAGCTGCCAGGCCGTTTAAATGCATATTGCAGGGATTACCCTCCCAACCCGTACTGGCAATTCCTACTTGTGGTTTTCTCATATCTGCATCAGATAATCCAATCGCATGGAGCATTGCCTGCGCGGCTGGCTGTGAAGGATCCTGAGTTACATGCTTCGAATATTTGTTTAATTCCATATTTTTTAATTCTATTTTTTATCTCCCGGACCAAATATTGATCCAAATGATTGAATTTCAAAATCAGAAAGAAAATTATTGGATACGAGTTTTGAGACTTCTACGATGTTCAATTCGCATTGCAACACGAGCAAAATCATGACAAAGGACTGGAAAAGAATCGATTAAGCCAGATCGGTAGAAATTTGATTAAATACTGATAAAGAGGGTATTGCATGCCCCCTGTTCCTTATACATTAAACCGAAAATGCATTACATCCCCATCTGCCACCATATACTCTTTTCCCTGAACCATCAGTCTTCCTGCTTCTTTAGCTTTTGCTTCAGATCGATATTTGATATAATCATCATATCCTATTACCTCAGCCCGAATAAATCCTTTTTCAAAATCAGAATGGATCACGCCGGCTGCCTGTGGAGCCAGATCTCCTCTATGAATAGTCCATGCCCGTACTTCTTTTTCTCCAGCAGTAAAGTAGGTAATCAAATTTAATAATTTATAGACAGACCTGATCACCTTATTCACTCCGGGTTCATTCAATCCAATGGTTTCCAGGAATTCTTTTCTTTCCTCCAAACTTTCCAATTGAGCTATTTCAGCTTCAATAGCTGCACTAATCAATATTACTTCCGATTGTGCATCTTTACCGGCAATTTGATTTTCATCAGCTACTAAGGAAGTCAATGCCCGCGTATGCCTATTTCCAGAATGGACCGATGCCTCGTCTACATTACATACATATACCACCGGCTTGGCAGTAAGTAACATAAAGTCATTTAAAAAGGCTTTTTCTTTTTCATCCACTTTGAAGAGTCGGGCGGCTTTACCTATTTCAAGATGTTTTTTTAAATTTTCAGCAAACTCAAGTTGTGCCAAATCTTCTTTACTTCCGGCCTTCACTTGTTTTCTGAGTTTATCGATCCTTTTGTCCAAGGTTTCCATATCTTTAAACAGGAGTTCCATATCGATAATTTCTTTGTCGCGGGCCGGATCGATAGAGCCATCTACATGGATTACATTATCATCCTCAAAACAACGCACCACATGTACTATTGCTTCCACTTCCCTGATATTGGCCAGGAATTGATTTCCGAGCCCTTCTCCCTGACTGGCTCCTTTAATCAATCCTGCGATATCGACTATTTCTATTGAGTTTGGAATTGTTTTTTGGGGAAGTACAATTTTTGCCAATTCGTCCAGCCGCGGATCGGGTACAGTAATAATTCCGATATTGGGATCTTTAGTAGCAAATGGATAATTTGCCGCCAGCGCTTTTCCTGATGTCAATGCATTAAATAAAGTAGATTTTCCTACATTGGGTAAGCCAACGATTCCTCCGCGTAAAGGCATATTATTTATTTTTTGAGGCGCAAAAGTACATTTTATACCCTGAATTGAATGTAGGTTTGCAAATCCTTAGGAAATGAATCATTTGTGCCATATTTTTTTATCACAGGGTGACCCTGAATTACTGATTGGTAATTTTATTGGTGACATGGTACATCCTTCTGAAAAAAAACTATTGCCGCACGGAATCCAAAAAGGTATAGAATTACATTATTTTATAGACAGGACAGTCGACCAACACCCTGTATATAAGTCAGGTATGAACTTATTGAGATCCAGTCAAAAAAAATATGCTCCGGTAGTAATTGATATTTTTTGTGATTTTCTGTTGGTAGATCAGTGGAATGTTTTCAGCACCATGGATTACGGGGATTACAGGCATAAGGTGTACGGTGCAATTATTGGATCAAATCCATTTGCTCGTGAGCATAGGTTGTATCCCAGAATAGTCAATATGATTAAAAACGATTTTCTCGCCTCTTATGTTCATGCTGACCGGATCCCTCATGTTTTTTCGTATTTACAAAAAAGAGCAAAATTTGAAAATAATTTTGACCAGGCACTTCGAGATTACTTGAATCACTATGAAGAATTGAAGGAAAAATTTCTAACTGTATTTCCAGAAATGGTGATGGCTACCCACCGCTACCTATGGGATGGTCTTATCCCTCAAAATTAAACGAAATGATAAACGCTCTGGAGAGTATTTTTTCGAGAATGGAACTCTCAGAATTGGCACCATTATAGATCAATATATTATTTAAACCTTGTGAGAATTTAATCTCCGGTGAAAAAATAAAATAAGGAAAGAAAAATTGCATACCTGCTCCGATTTCAGCCTGAAAATCATGCGGAGAAAGTTTGATCAAGGAAGAAAATTTTTTAGTTCTCGATTTATTTGAAATATCGTAATCGTATTTGATTCCTCCAACAATAAAAACCTTCATATCCTTATATGGTAAAGAGGTAAACCGAATATGTAAAGGTAACTCCAGAAATGTAGATTCTATTTTTCTGTTCAGATCATTTGACCGATCACTATAAACTATATTTCTGTTGGCGAATGAAAATGTAGGGATAAATCGAAAATCGATATGATTTCCAAATTTAATATTTGTAATAATCCCGACTGAAAAGCCCGGATTTTTTATGGATTCGCTCTTGAAAAGAGAATCCTGGTTGACAAAATAATTAGATCGGTACAGTTTATAAGTAGATCGGTTAGCACTAAGGGAAAGTCCAAAGTAATAGTCTTTTCCGGAAAATGCTCTGAAATTATTGCCGGTATATTTATCCTGAGCAAAAACACAAGCAATAGTGGGTACAATTGCAAGCAGGAGAATTATTTTTCTGATAAATATGCGGTACATATACCTAAGCTAAATGTTTTTAGTTTTACAAATTTGAATCCTGCCAGTTTTAGTTGGTTCGCAAAATCATGGCCTGAAGGAAAAGCATGCATGGATTCATGTAAATAATGGTATGCTGCAAAATCCATGGAAAATATTTTTCCTATCACAGGCATTATATAACGTGAATAAAGGTAGAATAATTGTTTCATGGGAAATTTCTCAATTTTACTAAATTCCAGTACCATAAAAGGAGCCCCCGGCTTTAATACTCTGTGTATTTCTGTTAATCCTGATTGAAGAGATTCAAAGTTTCGTACCCCAAATGCAACGGTTGCACCATCGAAAATATTTGACTTAAATGACAGGTTTTCTGAATCACCTTCCATAAATAAAATACCGTCTGTACCTTTTTTTTTTCTGGCCACTTCGAGCATTTGCGGCGAAAGGTCCACCGCTGTAATTTTTATTTCAGGTAATATTTTTTTTGCGAGTATCGCAAAATCACCTGTTCCCGTTGCAATGTCAAGAAGTTGATTAATCTTATACTGTGCCAGCATACCCAACGCTTTTTTTCTCCAGGAAATATCTATTCCTAAAGACAAAAAACGGTTTAAAAAATCATATGAATCAGCAATCCCATCAAACATTTGTTTTACCTGATGTTTCTTGGTTTCTGCGCTTTTATAGGGTGTGATTTTACCGATTTCTTTCATTTGAATTAACAAAAGTAACCTTTGTATTTACTAGTA
>CAYNIG010000028.1:0-27576 GCA_964396995.1 uncultured Saprospiraceae bacterium
GAGAAGACTATGAATTGCTTTTTACCATCACTGAAAAGGATTTTGAACAGTTAAAATACCTTCCCGGGTTTTATGTAATAGGAGAGATAAGACCCGCCTCAGATGGCACGGTATTGCTTACTACGGGGGGTAAATTCGTACCACTGGAAGCGCAGGGGTGGACGCATCTGTAGTGAAATCAATTATCAATTATCAGGAGTAATTCATTTTATGCTTAACTTCATATCAATGAAAACTCTCTCTTTTGCCTTGATTCTTTATTATTACATAGGCCTAATTTCTGCTCAAGCGCCAAACCCTGCGCAAATACTCTCCAAAATTCACTCGACCCAAAACGATACCCTCAAAGCATCTTCTTATTTTCAACTCAGCCAGCTTACAAAATACCAGGATCTGGTACTCGCCAGAAAATATGCTGACAGTGCAATACTCTTTTATCAAAAAATGAAAAGCCAAAAAGGCATTGAAGAAAGAAAATATGCTGAAGCCGGATTTTTACTCCTGGAAGGAAAATACAATGAAGCTATTGCCAAAGCGTTGGAATATCAAAATTGGACTTTGGATGCAAAGGACCTGGAACGGGAATGGTATGCTGTGAGTATGCTGGCTAACTGTTATAGGGAGTCAGGTCGATATGAAGAGGGAATAAAGGCCTTACTGAGGGGTATCGATATAGGTATTCTGCTCAAACGGGAAGATGAAAATGGATTTTTTTACAATGAACTGGGCAATATATACTCCACTTTGAAGCAATGGAAAACGGCCAATAATTATTTTCAAAAAGCATACGATAATGCAGTAAAAACAAAGTTCCTGCCCGGTCAAAGCGTGAGTCTTCGAAACATAGCCCAAAATTTCATTGAATTAAAAGAATTTGACCTGGCCCTGGAGAACATCAATAAAACATTTGAGTTAGACAGCCTGGCAAACTATAAAATAGGCGCATGCAGGTCTTACCAGCTGGCAGGTAAAATTGAAGAAAAAAAAGGAAACACAGCAAATGCGATAGGCATATACCATCAGGCATTAAACAAACTTCAAGGCGAAACAATTGAGAATGATTTTGCTATTCTGTATCAGGCTCTCGCCAGAAATTACCTGAAAATAAATCAATATGAACAGGCTGGAATGTATTTGAAACTGGCTAATGAAAAATTAAAAAAAACAGACCAGGCTGAAGTAGCATCCGAAAATATGAAATTAAATGCCGAATACTTTGCCCGTGCAAAAAAATATGAAGAAGCATTTAACTCACTTAACCAATTTGTAGAAAAAAATGAAAAAGAGCTAAATGAAAATATTACCAAACAAATCACCGGATTGAATATCCAGTTTGAAACTGAGAAAAAAGAAAATCAGATAGCCTTATTGTCTACCGAAAAGAAATTGGCTGATCAAAAACTCAAAGCTGCCAGAAAGCAGAATATCGCTGCGGTGATTACGGCTTTACTTTTTTCTATCTTATCTTATTATATTTTCAGACTATGGAATAAAACCAAACACCAAAATGAAATTATTAAAAAATCATTGTCTGAAAAGGAAACCTTACTCAAAGAAATACATCATAGGGTAAAAAACAACCTTCAGTTTATATCATCACTGTTAAATCTGCAGGCCCGGCATGTGGAAGATGTAAAAGCCATTGCAGCTTTACAAGAAGGTCAGAACAGGGTAAAGTCTATGGCACTGATTCATCAAAATCTGTATCAGGAACAAAATCTGACCGGCATCGAAGTAAAGAAATACCTGGAGATCCTGATCAAAAACCTTTTTCAATCATACAATATATCTCCGGATCGAATACAGCTGGAATCCGATATAGATCCGCTGAACCTCGATGTGGATACCATGATTCCATTGGGATTGGTTTTAAATGAATTGATCAGCAATTCATTAAAGTATGCCTTTCCGGGTGATAAAAACGGGAAAATACTTATTCGATTAAAAGAAGAAAAAAATATGCTTTTACTCGAAGTGCGGGACAATGGAGTTGGCATTTCGGAAATAAGTAAAAATCAACTGGGAAAATCATTTGGGTACAGGATGATCAATGCTTTCTCCAATCAGTTGGATGCCCAACTCAGGGTAGAAAACGATAACGGTACCGTGGTATCCCTGCAAATAAAAGACTATAAAAAAGCGGCCTGATCAAAATTTACCTTTGAGGGTAGTAATTAGATCCCGTGGTGGCTTTAGATTTGTTTACGTAAAATGAGTGATATAAACATTCTGATTATTGAAGATGAGGCCATCATAGCTGAAGACATCAGTGACATGATCAGAAAAATAGGCTATGAAGTAGCTGCCATCATTGGCAATGGCGATAAAGCGCTGGATTACCTGGGCTTTCATTATCCAGACCTGGTATTATGCGATATCATGATAAAAGGTACCCGCGACGGTATTCAAATAGCCGAATGGCTCAGAAAAAACCGGCAGATACCATTTTTATTTCTTACCTCACTTACTGATCGTGCTACTTTAGACAGGGCCAAAACCACGCTGCCCTATGGGTATATAGTAAAACCATTTGACGAAAAGGACCTGCTCACTTCTATTGAAATGGCATTGTATAAATTTAGCCAGGAGATGGATGCCATGAAACTCACACGCGAAAAACTGGATGCACTGGCATTGGAGCCCTTAACAGACCGGGAATATGAGATTTTAAATGAAATGATTAATGGCCTGAATAATGAACAGATCTCAAAAAAAGTATTTCTTTCAAACAACACGATAAAATATCACACTAAAAACATTCTCTCCAAATTTGAAGCAGCCAACCGGGGTGAAGTAATGCAAAAAATAATAACCAAATGGATGACCAAATCATGAATAGCAGTAAAGACACAACAAATGATGAAGCTACCAGTTACACGGAAATAGATATCTCCAATAACGCCTTACTTGCAGAATGGATAAAAGATAAATTACAGGAGCTCGATCGTATTTTAGCTGACGGTTTGAGCCATTCGAATTTGATGTAATTCTTTAAATCAAACCCATATAAAATAGGTATCAAAGATTGGGGTCTTCGCTGTTATTAGTGGACAGAGAAGAAGCTTAGATCGAAGGTAAATCAACAAGCGATTTTTTTTATCCGCTTTGCAGAATCAATATAGCGCGGGCTTTTTTGTTACTTTTTTGTTTCAAATCCCGACCGAATGTTAATGAGCCTCGGGGCGGGAAAAAAAGTAAGACGAAAAAAAGAAATTAATTTTAATTTCTATAGACTACCCACTAAATAGGGTATAAAACCAAAGAATGTTTAGTTGATACCAAATAGGAATTGCAATCACCTCTTATGGGTTTCTATTATAATTTACCTGGTGTGATTACCTTTTTAACTGTACATCAATTTTAAAACCGCTATTTTTGATTAAAACAAAATTATACTATTATGAAATTAAAATTGGTATTTCTATTCATATCCATTTCACTTGGTCTTCTCTTTACCTTATCATGTACAAAAAGTAAAGCAGAAGACTGTACAGCAAAGGCTCAGAGTCTTCAACCTGCTGTGAATACCATGAACAATGCAGCAATAGCCTATGCTTCCAATCCTTCCGCAACAAATTGTCAAAATTATAAAAACGCAGTGCAGGCTTATATTAATGAGGCCAGGAGCCTGGTCGCCTGTCCTGGATTGAGTGCATCAGAAAAAACCCAATATCAGCAATCATTAGATACAGCATTAAATAATCTTTCAAAGTTGACCTGCTGATCATAGTGAAAAGGCATTAAAAATCCTTGCACTTACTGGTTTTATTTCTTTCAATAATTTAATATGGGGTCCATGTTTTATGATTTCCCCGGAAGACCCTTAATGAGATAAAGAAGATTTTATCTTAATCTTTTATTATACCGAAGCCATATTTCCTGAGCAATGGCTCTGCCCAGTCGTAAGCCCTCTATATTATCTACCTGTATATGGTATCCTCCCAATACCCGGGACATTCCTGCCTGATCAGCAGTATTACTGAATGTCGGGAATTTTAAAACCACTGTATCTCCCAATCTATTGGTTTCGGTCATGGCACCAGGCACCCGTTTTACTTCTTCACCAAATCGGTCAGATCCGGTAAACAACCTGAGAATCTCAGAGCACGCTCCACTTACGGTACTATGACCTGAAACATAAGCAGGAAAAGGAGGGCATAAAAAAGTTTCCGGAGAATACGGTCTCCATTCTGTACCTTTTATTTTTGTTTTCCCTTTTTCTGGTCCCGCCCAACCTTCAATAGTTTGGTTTTTATAAAAATGATGCACCAATGCATAAGGCCGTGCAAAATCATAATGCATTTTGGTATCCCAACAGGCTATAAATGCATCCATTGCTGCTGCTTCTACCAGAAAATACATTTTTACATCCTGATCTAATGTATGGTTGTCTCTCTCTGAAACATTTTGTGCAAAAATGAGCCAATGCCCTGCTTGTTGCACTGATTTAGGCCCATCACGCATAAACTCGACTAAGGCTCTTTGCTCATCAGTGAGTTTGGTTTGCAATTCCACTACTTCTCTTACTTCTTCCTTTAATTGAGCCGATTCCAGGGCAGGAGGTGGTGGGGATCTGAATTGAGAAGCACTATCCAATATCAATGTTTTTAATTTTCCCCATTGAGGAGTAAGGCAGTCCGGTGCATATTTACCTCCTTTGCCATCAGCAAAATATTTTGGTTGCCATCGCATAATGTCCCTTGATTTATCGGGGTCATTTACAGGTTTGTAACCTGTATAATCTGAATATCGGTTACCGTCACTTCCCTTCATACTGCCATCCTGATTGGATCCATCCTTTTTTCTGGCCTCATTTACAAATTGGGCAGCCAGATTTCCTATACCGACAGGACTCAACGGATCCAATGAGCGATCGGCAGGGTCAAAGCCCAATGATACCATCAGTGAATCTAACAATAAGCTATCGGAATAATAATATTCTTTCAATGTACTGTAGGCCGCATAGCTAATGGCAGTTTCTTTATTTTTTTCGCTGAATTCGGTCATCGGCCTTCGGGCTACACCGACCGTATAGACAGTGTTTGCAGTAGTATCGTATCTGGACCAGGCATCGTATACGGCGGTCCAGACCAATCCCAAAATTCTGGAGGTAACGGTAGGCCGAGGATTAAATCTTTCGGTATCGTTAGCAGTGAGCTCCAGTGAAATCTTTCCCCATTTATAGGCCAGGTTATGTATTCCGGTTTTTTTGACTTCATTGACCGGCGGTACTGAGGCGGATCCTTTCTGATCAGCAGTCTTTTTACAGGCAAAAACACAAAAAAAAATGGGGAGTAGATACAGCTGAATTTTCATAATCATCCTAAATAAGGGATACAAATAAAACGAATAAAAAACAAATAGGTGAATACATTAGTAAGTTATTTTTATCTGGTAATAAATCATTTTGATCACAGCCTGATTAAAATCATCTGCATTCAATCCTTTTACTAATCACCCTTCCATATCCCGGCTGCCCATTGCCAACGAAAACTTCGAAATTACCTTGTTCATTTATTTTTTCTCCATTTTCATTAATGTATGAAAATGCATCCATCCGTAGAGGAATTTCGACTACTTCCGATTCACCTGCTTTTACATGCACTCTTTTAAACCCTTTCAGGGAATGCAATGGTTGGTTTTTAATATTATTGAGATTGCGGATGTAAACTTGTAGTACTTCGTCGCCATCCTGTGCACTGGTGTTTTTAATTTTTACTTTCACATTTACTGCTGTATTCAGATTAATGAGGGTGTCCATCACCAAATCTGAAAATTCAAAGGAGGAATAAGATAATCCAAATCCAAAAGGATACAAAGGCTGGCCTTTAAAATATCGGTAAGTCTGCGAGGTGATAGCATATTGATCAAATGGGGGCAGGTCCTCCTCCGATTTATAGAATGTAACGGGCAGTTTACCACCAGGATTGTAATCGCCAAAAATTACATCAGCAATGGCTGTACCTGCAGCTTGTCCTGGATACCAGGCTTCAACGATAGCAGGTATATGCTGATCAGCCCAGTTTATGGCTAAAGCACTTCCATTTAATAAAACTAAAATGATGGGTTTGCCCAGGGCATGTATAGATTTGATTAAGTCTTCTTGTACCGGAGGGAGTCCGATTTTGGTTCTGTCACCGCCCCTGAACCCATCTGCTTTCACATCCATTTCCTCCCCTTCCATTCTGGGTGTGATGCCCATACACATAATCACCACATCAGATTCTTTTGCAACGGATATCGCCTCCTTCTTTAATTCAGGTTTGGGAGCAGCCCATACGAGTTGAACCTGTGCATCTGCAAATGTTTCTCTGGCCTCTATACGGATTTTATAAGATTTGCCTTTCTCCAGCTTTAAGGGTATAGATTTACGCAATCTAGGATCTCCATATTCGTCTCTGAAGTGATACACCGTTTTCGCCACCACACTATCCTGAAAAAACAGTTTTGTATTGCAAGTAGTGATAACACCTAGTTGATAAGTACCGGTTGAAATGGGTTTAAGTTCGCCAGACCATATTGCCCCAAAATCATCATCATTCATATCATCCCGTGGTGCTTTATCATTCCAGTTGACATCCAATACACTGTCGATCTGAGTATAATGTACCGGACCGGTGAGGTCGCTTTTATTATAAAAATCCACCTTCAATCCTGGTTTATTATCTTGAAATAATACTTCTTTAGGCACGGGATAAAACATAGGAATTCCATCAGATAATTCACATCCTTGGGCAAATCGTACAGTAGCCTGAGGCATTTTATCCTTTATGCCTTCCAGTGGAGTGATTGCCCTGGATGGAACCCCATTGTAATTTCCCAGGAGCATCAGCCACTGATCGGAATTGGGTCCTATCACGGCTATGTTTCTCACTGTTTTAGAAAGTGGCAAGGTATTGTTTTGATTTTTTAATAAAACAATTGACTTCCTGGCTACATCGAGCGCCAATTCTTTATGTGCAGGCTGATCTACAATATGGTATGGAATTTTAGCCCATTTATTATTAGCGGTGCTATCATCAAACATACCCAATTTCATTCTTGCGGTATATATTCTTTTTAATGCTGTATCCAATTCTTTCTCTGTGATGTAATTTTTTTCTACTGCCGATTTGAGATGCTTAAAAAATCTGCCGCATTCCAGATCGGTACCGGATTTTATTGCCAAGGCAACTCCTTCTTCAGGTGTAGCTGTGATTTTATGGTGTAAAGTAATATCGTCTATTGCATCACAATCGGATACCACAAAGCCATTAAATCCCCAATCGTTTCTCAATAATTTTGTCAGTAATCCATGACTGCCGCAGCACGCTTCTCCATTCAATCGATTGTACGCACACATCAGCGAATAGGCCTTACCTTCTTTGATACCCATTTCAAATTGAGGTAAATAGGTTTCTTTTATGTCCTTGATGTTGACTATTGAATTAAACTCATGGCGCTCCGGTTCAGGGCCGCTGTGCACTGCAAAATGTTTGATCGTAGCAATGGTCTTGAAATAATTGGGATCGTCCCCCTGCAAGCCTTTTACAAAATTTACTCCCAATACACCCGTAAGGTGAGGATCTTCTCCATACGTTTCCTGCCCTCTGCCCCATCTGGGGTCTCTGAATATATTGATATTAGGAGACCATAAAGTAAGTCCCTGATAGATAAACCGCTTCCCTCTTCGGACAAATTCATGATGCTTGGCTCTGGTTTCATCTGAGATTACAGTAGCTACATTGTAAATCAAACTATCGTCCCAGGTAGCTGCCATACCAATTGCCTGTGGAAAGACGGTTGCCAACCCTGCCCGGGCTATACCATGCAATCCCTCTGACCACCAATTGTATGCAGGAATATGTAATGAATCAATTGCCGGAGATTGATTCATGAGCTGACTTATCTTTTGGTCCAAAGTAAGACGGGAAACCAGATCATCTACCCTCTTCTCAATGGTGAGGGATGGGTCCTGAAAGTCAAATTTGTAATTCCGGTTTTGATTGCAATTAAATAATAATAAGGCAAAGCCACCAATACATACTAATTTCCTGATCATATCGCTAATTGAAGAAATACAAAAATAGGAAATGAAAAGAGAAAAGGGGAGAAATTCAAATCAGGTTCAAAAATCGAATGCTAAACTCTATCAGTAAATTATCAAATCACTTCAGAAATCCATATCATTTTTTGTTCACTGACACTTTTGTATGCCGCTTCTATAACAGCGGTGCTGTTTACTCCATCGTACCCTGTGACCGGTAAATCTGCATTGGAGATAATGCTTTTATATACAGCATCGTAATATTCCATATAATTGCCTTGCAATGAAGGTATATGTTCTTTGATTACTTTACCTTCTTTTTCAGTATGAATCAACCCCTGGTCGGCATCCGGCTCCATACCCCAATCCAGGGAATCTGGTTTTTTGCCTGCCAACAAATCAGCTTCCTGAACATCTGCTCTTGTTTTTTGGAAGGTACCTAGTGTTCCATACAATACAAATGAAGGTATGGGTTCTCTGAAATGATATCCGCTTTTGAGTCTAACCCGCATTTGAGGATAAAAAAGTAAAATTTCAAAATAATCGTCAACCTGAGACCCCGGCCTGGTTTTCATAATATCCGCAAATACTTTATCCGGCAATCCAAATAATGACAAAGCCTGATCTATCAAATGTGGGCCGAGATCATATACAACACCTACTGCTGGTCCGGGCGTTTCCTTATGTGCCTTTGGGCTCAAGGTAAGGTTGAATCTGTCATAATGAAATTCTGCCTCCAAAATTTCACCTAATATACCGGACTCATAAATGGATTTTACTGTTTTAAAATCACTGTCCCATCTCCGATTTTGAAATACCGAGAGTTTTACATTTTTCGCAGCTGCCAGGGCGGTCAACTCTTTAGCCTGGTTTAGGGTAGCAGTAAAAGGTTTTTCGACAATGACATTTTTTGATGCGTTCAAAGCCTGTATGGCATATTCGTAATGGGTATAACTCGGAGTATTGACAACCACCAGATCTACGAGTGGGTCATCCAATATTTGTTCATATGTACGGTATATCTTAGTTTCCGGGTAATAATCTTTGACAATGTCTTTTGATCGTTCCCAGATAGCATATAGATTGATGCCGCGATGACATGAGATAAAGGGAGCATGGAAAAGTTTTCCACTCATTCCAAAAGAACAAAGCGCCGCATTGATGGTTTTCATGTAATGATAAGGCTTGAATACGCATGCAAAATAAAATATAAAGGGGATATACAACGCGATTATTTAAAATTGAATTGTTTTATTTAATGCACTGTCACTCCGTAATCAGTAAATTGGTCATCTAGGTGCGGCTTTTGCTTCACTCTTATTGTTGACTGTTAATGCCACCCGCATTTTTCCATGCCTGAGCTATCTGAGTTGCATTACCCCAGACTACATTTGGTTTCAAAGCCATTCTGGAAGCCCAGGATTTTATAGTAGCTTCATCAAAAGATTCTTTGGGAGTTTTAAACGTAACCGGATCTATCATTACTATTGCGCTGCTAACCGTATGTGAGGCATTCAAGTTACCAGACAACTTCTCTATATCATCTATATTCCTGGTATAACCTCCTACAATAATTATATTTTTTGATGGATCGTGTACCAGGTATTCTGTACTACTCTTTGGCTTCCAGAGACCTGCATGGCTGTCATCTGCACCTGCCAGGTGGTTTCCATTTAAATTTATCCCCATGAGATATTCGCATTGCCAGCTGGTGCCACCATACGTTTGCGGTAAGCGCAATAAATCTATTTCAGTCACGATTGCCCCATTTGCCACGTTGGTGGGATGTAAGCCCCAACTTACTAATAGTTGGCTTATCTTAGCTCGGTCATTCGCATTGTGAGCATGTATGTCTATGGATACTCCTATTCCCTCGAGTGCAGTGAGCACTTTTCTTGCTTTAGGTTCTTTTTGCAGCCATCCAATATCGGGGCCAATACTCCATTTCATAGTGGAGAGGTCTGATTTTTTACCCATCATGGATAGCCTGGAAAATAATGGGAGTAAACTATCCGCTTCAGAAGGCCATTTATTTGGTGAAGTTTCAATATGCATAGTACCAGCTATGTATAATTTAGGCTCCTGATTTACATGGTTATCTGTAATTGAGTTATCTACCAAATCCCTGACACTAATACATTTTATTTTCGACCTGTTTTCGCTTACATAATTAAGCATACCAGTGTAGGCATCCCATTGTACCGATTGCTGGGTAGGTGTCAATAATTTTGATTTTTGGGTAATATCCCAGTTTGGAATTTTTCTTTTACCATACACGGTGAGCCATGCTGAATTTTCAGCAAAAAAATCATTGTCATGCATTTTCACACCTATAAAGTATGGGCTTTTGGCCCCTGCTGCCAGCCGAGCTTGCTGAATCGCATGATCCACTATCTGTTCTACAGGAGCAGTTCCTGCTTCTTCAAATAATTTTAAATCATATTGCTCCGGTCGTAACACCAGACCCCATTTTTTATCTCCCAGATTTACTGTTTTAGAATGATCGATTAAAACTTTAGCGCCCATACTCTTATAAACATTTTCCGGAATATCACCAGAGGATGGATCAGCTGCATGAGCAGCCGCAACCGGAGCATAGCCCAGGTTATCTTTTAAAAATTGAAATCCTCCCGGTTCTAATAAAGGTTGACCAGTGGTTAGATTGAGGCGATGAGTTTCATAATTAATTACCAGTGAGGTCTTTTGTTCCACTGTCATATTTTCCATGTGTGCCCAATTATATCCGTTTCGGTATGGTAAGGGGGCTCGCGTATGATAGCAGGCCGTGACCATTGGTGAAGTCTTTATTCTATTAAATAATGCCGGATACTGCTCTTTATATATAGTGGCCATCCAGGTAGTCAGGTATACATCTACCGGAATTTTTTTCTGCTCGTGCAGGTCTATGATTCTATTCAGGAATGCTGCACTGGAATCGGTGTAACTAAAATCCTGGGTATTAATAGAAAAAATGAAATAGGTTGGTTCCACTTCACCTATTGCTTCCGCAGAATAAGGAGATAACGATGTATCGGGGTTGTGTTCAAGCGGTGTCTTTTGGCAGGATAATATCAGTACACAAAAAACAATTTTAATAATAGATATGGCTTTCATAATGCCTATAGGACATAAGATCGCCGGTTCGGTTTAATCGATTCTATTCCTTTTAAGAAATAAATTTTGAAATTAAAAAAATTAAAATTAAAACATCAAATCAATGAAATATTTATACACGCTGTTCGTTTTGCATCGAATGATAAATCCATTCCTGGTTTATCTTTTAAAAACTAATATGCTTGAAATAATACCATGTTCTGAAATTATATATTATCAGCAAGCCAATTTTTATTCTTATTTAACCAAAGCAAATTCAAATTTGGGTTTTCCGCGTTCCCCGTTGGAATCTAAAGCAGTAAATCGCAATTTGTAAACATTTCCAGCAGGATCCTTGATTATATAATAGCGGTCATTTCGAATCGCTGGTGCCGATGTGGGCCCACCACCCGATCTCCAATTTGATCCTATTTTAATCTGTGATTGCGTACCGAAGTCAAGTGTAGCCAAATCAGCAGCCCCAAAGTTTTCAAACGATTTGGCTGTATTTAAAATCTGAACCGTTTGCACTTTATAGGTGTTTTGAATGATCACATCCTGAAAATAATAGGGAACCAGTCCTGCTCCCAGGTTGGTAAGGTTGGTAAATCCGGTCCAGCATATATCCCATTTGTCTTTGGGAGGATCTACAGATACCACACCTTTTTCAAAATCTATATATTGAAAATTGTAGTCCCCATTTTTGTTGACTGTGATTTCAGAAAAAGAAGTTGCATTGATATCAGCATATTGCAGTAAATATCCAGTACCCTTTCGCAAAACTCTGATTTTTTTCCAGGGAAGTGAAGGCGCAGGGGCCCCAACACCCATACCCTGATTGATGATATATACTTTATTGCTTGTGTCGGTGGCACTTATTTCTGAGATGGAGGTTTTAGCCAGGTTACCTGTCGGATCATCGATCCAGGCCGGTGTACCCGCAATCCAGGAAGGTACATCTGTACCGGTAATGGCACTGAAAATGGCATTCAAAGAAAACCTGGATGTCAAACTCAATGTATCGCTTGCATCCACTTTGGTAAGATCATTTTTAGAAGTAGCATAGGCAAGCATCCCGTTAGCCGCATTGAGTATCACCCTGAATTCTGATCCACATGCAAAGCCAAGGTCAAAATCGAGCCTTGGATAAGTAGACATTCTATTGGCACTGAGGTCGATAAATACTTTATTGGGATAGAATATTCCTCCACCGTCTATGGTAGTAGCAGATGCGCCGGTAGATACAATTTCTGAAAAATTGAGCTTTAATTCAGGATTTGCGCCGATTTTTAATGATGCAGGTACCGAAGCAATAGTAAATTTGATAGATTCATTACCATCAAAAAGCGCTCCGGCCTTTTTACTGATCTTTATTGCTTTAGCCAAATCACCGGAAGCAATGGGAATTTGAATCGAGGTGGACGAAATGGCCGGAATAGTCGTGATGTCTTTGTCGTACACCACATCATCCATAAATACATTTAATATTACATTGCCCGTGCCGCCGGCTGCATAAGATAACTTTAAGTTAATAGTTACCTCATTTTCTGAAGCCGTAAAACCCTGGCTATTGGTTTCAAAAGAAATGAGATTGTCAGGTAATTCAGGATCTTTTTTGCATGATGAGATAATGATAAAAGTTGAAAACACGATTAAAACATATGAAAAAGCAGATAAAAAAATTGTTTTTCGCATGACACGTTTTATTTGATGATGGAATAATTTAAACTCAGATAAGCTGATCTGCCATAACCTATGGATTGGCTATTGCCGGCCGTATGTACCCCTGCAGCACTGACACTATTGCTTAGAATTTGTTGTACATTGAATACGTTGCGTATGCCTGCGGAGGCCTGCACTTTAGAATTGATATTTTTATTAATACTGATATCGGTCCAAGAATAATCCTCATAGACAGATTGCCTTATTCGCTGTACCCCATCTATTAGAATGGATTCGAAATAGGGAGTTTTTCCAGTATATTTTTGAAATAATCCTATTGTGAGTTTTGGTTTTATAAAAGTATAGCTTGCTGATAGAGATGCTTCCGGTGACCATACATATTCTGCTGTACTCTTATCCTCCGCATTAAATTGGTTGTATCTGCCCGTATAACCTGCGCTGAACAGGATGCTGAGATTTGGAGTACGGGATTGAATACTGGTAGTGAATCCTTTGGTTTTGTATTGATCAATATTGATGTAGGTGACTTCCTGGGGATTGGATGGACTTTGTCCAAAATTGATGAGGTCCTGAATGGAATTAAAAAATGCACTAATGGAAAAATCGGTTTTATTTGGTTCCCTGTTTTTTATCTGCCATGACCAGGATCCGGAAAAAGAATGGGATAATTCTGATCGCAAATTGGTATTTCCGATTACAGCATGATTGGAATCAAAAAAGCTGAAATACAATTCACGGAGAGACGGTGCTCTGAAGCCCCGGCCATAAGCAAATTTAAATGACTGACGATGATTTATATCCCATTTTAAATTTAAAGAGGGTATACCTGTTGGTGCGTTGTATACAGAATTGAAAATCAACCGCAATCCCGGTTTTAGTGAAAAACGACCAGGTAATTTAAGATCCCCGGAAAGTATAAATCCATAATCCTGTATGGAATGACTGCCTGATGACAATCTACCTCCTTTACCTGATTCTATATTTATATCCAGTCCAGGCAAAAAAGAAAACCAAGTTGAAAGTTGAAAAGGCATCAACATTCTTAGACTATATCCATTGAAGACAGAAGTATCCTGAGAACCCGGGGCAATAGAAAGCCTTCGGTCGTTTGTTTCTTCATTAAATATAGTGGCCTGAACTAATCTTTTAAAGTGAGTATACCCTATAGCCGTATTTAATTTAAATTTATCACTGATGTGTAAATCAGATTGCCACTGATGCATCCATCTGCTGGTGAGGTAGTTTTGATCATTTGCAATAAACGAAGTAGGGATACCCGGATTGTAAATGTCTTCGTTGGTATAATCTATCCTGTAATGGCTTTTGAATTTATTTTTATCGATTCCCAATACCATACCGGTCAGATATTGTGTCTTGGGATGCCATTGATAATCTCTGCCTATAGCTGTGCCGGAATATCCACCAAATCCATTCCTTGCCAGGTTGCCTTTAATATACATATCCCCTTTAGCGTATCCACCATGTATTGCATACTGGTGTAATCCGGCAGGCCAACCATATTCAGTATGTACTGATTCTTCCTGTATTTTTATTGCCAGGTCAGCTTTTCCTTCAATGGCTTTTTTCGTAATAATATTGATTACTCCTGCTAATGCATCAGCACCGTAAATTACAGACATAGGTCCTTCTACTACCTCAATTCTGGCTATGGTATTGATATCAATCTGATTGAGGTTTATTTCATTATTCGTGCCTTGTCGCCCTACCATGGGGATACCGTCGATTAAAATTTTTACATTTTGACCGGCTATTCCCTGCATACTCATATTGCTATTTCCGGTAGCCAGATCCTGATTGAATCTAATATTGGTTTCTGTAGCTAATACATCCTGAATGCGAGAAGCCCCGTGCAATTTAATCTGGTCCTGACCTATACTTCGAATCTGGTAAACAGATTGTCGTGCAGATTGCGGGGCAATAGATCCGGTGACCACCACCTCAGAAATCGTTTGCACAGAAAAGCTATCAGAGGCGGTTTGACCATGAATCAACTGCAAAAAATGAAAAAATAATAATACACTTACCGATCTGACAATCACGGCACAATATTGAGACCTTATTTAAAATATAAATACCCACAACCAATAATTAAGTACCTGTAATCGAAAATTTTTAAATAAAATAGTTTTATTGTAATACATAGAAAATCAGATATTTGTACAAAATTTAAAAAATATATACACATTAAATGTCAATCGCTTTAGAAAAAAATAGCCATAAAGATCAAAAAAGTCATGTTCTGTTTGCATCAGAAGGTATAGTCTTTGAGACTATTGAAAACAACGGAGATGAATCTATTTATTATGAGCATTCCTTGTTCAGGGACCGTGTTCAATTTTTCTTTGGAGTTGAAGGCAAGACACTGTTGCATTTTGGGCCTTACATCAGAAATGTAGATGCTGAAACCACTACGTTTTTATTTAATCCGATACAAGAGCATGTATTTAAACTGGAAATTACTCCTTCTTCCAAGTTGGTTACTTTATTTATACCTATTGAAAAACTACATAAACTTTTCAGTGCTGAAGACCTGCCTATCCTCCGGAATGAGATGATCCAACAGAAAATTTATCAGGACAAACCATTGAGTCAATCTTTATTGTTCACCCTGATGCCTCTATTTAAAAATAATGTAAGCAAAAGCCTGGAACATACCTACCATTACGGCAAGATGTTGGAGGTCGTAAGTCTGTATTTTTCAGATAAAGATTCCGATACCCCGCTTTCTTGTCCATTTTTAAATGATGTAAATACACTGAAGAAAATAAAACAAGCCAAAGAAATACTGCTTCAAAATCTGACCAATCCACCTACTATAGCTGACCTGGCCCGGCAAGTGAATATAGTAGAGTATCAATTAAAATCCGGTTTTAAAGAATTGTATGGAAACACGATTGCCAGTTATGTATTAGCCAAAAAAATGGATCAAGCCCGAAAATTATTTGACCATCAACATATGCAGGTAAATGAGGTGGCGTATGATATGGGGTATGCTAATCCTTCTCATTTTATAACGGCGTTCAAAAAGCAGTTTGGCCTGACTCCAAAAAAATATCTGATGAAGGTAAAGCATTGAGTGAATCTTACCCGGCTTCACTTTTTTTCCATTTATTAATCGAGCCAACGGCCTTTGAGCATTTAATAGAATTTAAAGGTGAAAATAAAATCAGAGTAATTGGAGATAGCCTTAATTTTAAGTCATGGGTAATACTGATTATAAAATAAAAATTCTTTCCATTGGTTTAGCTTTATTTCTTTTAAACACAACTAAGAGTCAACCAAATGCGCCTGTAAAAAAATTGGCCCCCGATGTATATTTTTATGCAGGCAATGAACTATTACAAAAATCAGCTAATTGTCTTTGGGTTGTATTTAAAGATTACGTGCTTGCCGTAGATGCCAACTATCCCTGGGGTGCACAGGAAATACTCGAAGAAATAAAAAAGACCACGGATAAACCGGTACGATTTATTTTCAATACTCACTATCATCACGATCATAGTTTTGGCAATTCGGTATTTGTCGATGAAGGAGCCATCGTCGTAGCATCTGCCACCACATCGGATGAAATGAAAACGGTAGGACAAATAGAGTGGAGCAGAGGCACAGCTTATAGCGGAAGAGATATGAAAAGATACAGAAGAGAATTTCCGACAATCACTTTTGATCAACAACTGGTATTTGACGATGGAACTCATAAAGTAATTTTATTCAAAATGGGTCCCGGTCATACTGCAGGTGACGCAGTTGCCTATTTGCCCAACGAAAAGATTTTGGCCACCGGTGACTTATGCGTAAATGGAAATCCATGGGGTAATAATGTGGCCGATGTAAATGCAGATTACGATCACTGGCTGGTTGCACTTGATTCGTTATATACATGGGATATCGCGCAGGTAATCCCGGGGCACGGTGATATTGGTACTAAAACTATTTTGAAGCTGCAACGGGAATATCTTGCCGATATGTATACACAGGTGAAAGACGGTATACACGCCGGTAAATCAAAAGAAGAACTGGTAAATCAAATCAATTTATCTATGCATCCCGTAAGAGGGAGTAATACGATCTCCACCACACGAAGTATAAAGGCGATGTACGATCGATTGATTGGAAAAAAATAAAAGGTAGCAGTTACAATCGAACTACTACCCTTTTAATTCGCAGATTAAATTCAATAATTGAGTTTGGATAACCAAATTACATACCCGGCATTACCACCGTCTCATGTATCTCAATTGTACAGTCTGGATGTGATTTAAGATGCGGATGACCTTTAAGCAGTTTTTTAGCTTTGTCCATGCTTTCAGCTTCAATGATTGAATATCCACCTACATTTTTGCGGCTTTTTTTACTGCTGCCATCTTTTGCAACGGATTGACCACCGGCCAGGGGAGCACCCATGTCCAATAATTGGCTTCCACATTTTTGTCCCCACTTCATCCATCCTTCCATGGATTTAGCTTGTTGCTTTGGTGTAGCAGAGGCCATCATTTTTTCTGCTTCAGGAGTAGCGTGGTAGATTAATAAATATTTTTTCATTTTCTTTTTTGTCAGTGATTATAGTGCTGACACCGCACTTTTAGCTTACATTAAATAATTTGAATTTGGTCAAGATAATAACTTTTTGAATCTTCACCAGAAAGAAATAAATATTTACTCTATTCTAAACTACCTCGCCCCATCCAGGCAATATTTTCTATATTTGAGATATGATGATCCTTACTGTACTTGGTATATTATTATTACTGGTGTTATTGATTACCTGGGCTAAAATCCATCCCTTTATTTCATTTCTGATAGTCTCCATTGTAGCTGCATTGGTATTGGGAGTGGATACAGCAGTGATAGGAAAGTCAATGGAAAAAGGAGTTGGAGGTATACTGGGTCCTGTATTTTCAGTAATCATCTTGGGAGCCATGTTGGGTAAAGTAATCGCGTCGAGTGGAGCGGCCCAGCGAATATCGGAGTCCCTGGTAGGACTATTTGGTATGAAAAATCTTTCGTGGGCATTGACCATTACCGGATTTATAGTAGGAATACCTTTATTTTATAATGTAGGATTTATATTGTTGATACCCTTAATATATTCATTGGGCCAGCGGTATCAATTGCCATTGGTATATATGGCGGTTGCATTGTGTTCTTCATTATCTGTGACCCATGGTTTTTTACCACCTCACCCTGCCCCTACAGCGATAGTACCTTTGATGCATGCAGACATTGGCCAAACACTTATTTATGGTTTGATAGCTTCCATTCCTGTTATTTTAATAGCTGGGCCTCTTTTTGCTCATTCGGTGAGAAATATAAAAGGCACTCCGCTGGCGAGTCTTAAAGTACAAATCTTTGAAAATCACCAGATGCCTCCGGCGAGGGATTGTTTTATTGCTGCTTTATTACCGGTAATATTATTAGCTGCAGGTACTCTTTTGACCAATACATTGGAAAAAGGAACTTCTTTTTATAAAATCGCCAGTGTAATATCAGATGCAAATATCGTGATGATCATCTCGTTGTTTGCAGCTTATTATTTACTGGGTATCCGAAGAAAAGAGAACCTAAAAAACCTGATCAGTTCAGGAATAGAAGCCTCAAAAGATGTATTCCCTATTATTATGATTATTGCCGGAGCGGGAGCATTAAAAGAAATATTTACCAATGCAGGTATCAGTGATCAAATAGGCCAAATGGTAAAAAGTTCCTCTATGTCTCCATTGATTACAGGATGGTTGATTGCAGCCATCATCAGGCTTAGCCTGGGCAGTGCTACTGTAGCCGGGCTTACGGCAGCAGGCTTAATCGCACCAGGTATTGACCCCGCTGTGGTAAATCCAAACCTGATGGTAATTGCTATAGGCGCAGGCAGTCTCATGTTTTCACATGTAAATGATACCGGATTCTGGATGTTCAAAGAATATTTCAATCTGAGTATTAAGGACACTATTAAATCATGGTCACTAATGGAAACAGTCGTAAGTTTTGTGGGCTTGTTGGTAGTATTAGCATTAAGCATGGTGGTATAATAATTCACTTTTCATCCAAATTTCAAATAAAGCAGGTAAGTAAATCTCGAAGAGTTAAATCTTTATAAAATCTTTATGGTTTGCAGTTTAGCTTTGCTTAAATGAATTTCAATCAAAATAAATCAATACTCCGTAATCTGGGTCTAAGAAATCAATATTATGTAAGTGTAGCAGGGACATTTCTTTGTTTCCCCATTTCTATTTTGATAGGTTATAGAGCCGTGGCAATTGTATTTCAAAAAAATAGTGAAAGTGCGCAGTGGAATGAAGGACCAGTGTGTCAGAATTAATCCGTATTGGACTTTAATCCTCCCCAACCCATCTCATTTCTACTATATTTCTTTTAAAGCCCATTTTTTCATATGCCTTTATCGCTGCTACATTCCCGTCATATACTTCTAATTTGATTTCCCAAAGGTTTTTAGAATGAGACCAAGCTATGAGGTGTTCAAGGATCATGGAAACGATACCCTGACCGCGATATTCGGGCAAAACACAGATAAATCCCAGGTAAGTGTATTGATCGTATTTATATTCAGGCTTCCCTGTCTTAATCCTTGCATAGCCGGTAGCAATAATTCTATTTTCATATTCAGCTACCACTACCTCGGCTTCATCAGAATGGATTAATTCGCCCAGGTCATAATATGTAACGGGATCCGGTCTGATGGTATTGTCAAATGGCCTTTCTGAACGTATTATTTCCTGCTCAAATGAGAGCAGTACCGGCAGCTCGGCTAAGACTGCAGACCTGATCCTGATTTTATCTTTGTAAGTCATTGCCACATAAAGATAGGTATCCGAAGGTGTATGAAACTCCTCTTCATTTATACTATATTTTTTCAAATGGATAATAAATAGAAAACTTGACTTATTTTGTTGAGTCTATGCGCTACTTAGTTTTTTACTTATTCGTTTTCCATTTTTCAGCGATCTCTCAATCCATTCCCAAACCGACCAAGGCTCAGTTAGCATGGCACGATCAGGAATTTTATCTCTTCACGCATTTCGGCCCTAATACTTTCACTGATCTCGAATGGGGTCACGGGGATGAGAATGCTGAAATATTTAATCCAGCCTTATTGGATTGCCGTCAGTGGGCACGTATAGCAAAAGCAGCCGGAGCCAAAGGAATCATCATTACTGCAAAACATCACGATGGGTTTTGTCTTTGGCCCAGCCAATATTCCACTCATACGGTAAGAGAAAGCAAATGGAAAGAGGGTAAAGGCGATGTTGTAAAAGAGCTATCCCTTGCGTGTAAAGAATACGGATTAAAATTCGGTGTATATATTTCTCCATGGGACAGAAATCATCCGAAATATGGAACGGATGAATACAATACCGTATTTGTAAACATGATGAAGGAGTTATTTACTCAATACGGACCGATATGGGAACTCTGGTGGGATGGTGCCAATGGCGAAGGGCCGAATGGTAAAAAACAAGTATACAATTGGGATCTGTTTAAAAGGACGGTAAAATCACTCTCGCCAAATACGGTAGTTTTTAGTGATGTAGGACCGCAAATCCGATGGGTAGGCAATGAACGGGGCATTGCATCCGAAACAAACTGGAATACTTTGAATATTGAAGGTTTTACACCCGGTCATGGAGCACCACCACAGGATACCTTGGGCACAGGCAATATCCATGGTAAAAATTGGATACCCGCTGAATGTGATGTAAGTATCCGGCCAGGATGGTTTTATCATAAAGCTGAAGATGAAAAAGTAAAATCTCCTGAGACCTTATTTGATCTATATCTCAAATCTGTAGGTCGAGGAGCCAATTTCCTACTGAATGTACCACCGGATGGCAGGGGATTGATACATAAAAATGATTCCACCGCCTTGGTCGATTTTTATAAACTTAAAAAAAACTATTTCAGTATTGATCTTGCTAAAAATCGCAAATTGATCAAAACCGGTAAAAACAAGTTTCGCATGATATGGCCATCCCCAATATCGATTCACGCTCTTTCTTTATCTGAGAACATCATGAACGGACAAAGTATCTCTTCTTTTAAAATAAATCTGTATTTAGAAAATGAGTTGGTAAACACGCTGGAAGGCAGTACCGTTGGTCACAAAAGGATACTTACTTTTCCCAATATCAGGGTAGATAAACTGGAAATAGTGATCCTGGATATTTATGGACGGGAGAATATTAAAAAGGTAGAAGTGTATTAAGATTGAAATTCAGCAGATAGTCTGTATCCGCTTCGCTGTTTACTATTCAAGTTCCACCCCTTCTTTGGATTTACACTTCCTCAAAACTGTACCGTAGTCCGGGGTTAGCCTGTTTTTTAAATGTAAATTCCAGGTCATGTACCTTACAATTTATATTTAAAAATGGTTGAATTTCATTTGATCTATCCCAAATTTTTTGAATTAAAATAAAGGCATCAAATAACCCTGTAAACAGTTGACCTGCCTATTTTTATTTTTCCTATTTTTATTCTTAAACTTTAAATTGACATCATGCTAGTAAAGACACACGCCGGCGCGGTACATGGAGTAGATGCTTTACCGATTACCATCGAAGTGAACGCCGGAGGAAAAGTAATGCCGGGAAAACAATTTTATTTTTTGGTGGGACTACCTGATAATGCAGTAAAAGAAGGACAGCATCGAATAGAATCAGCATTAAAGAATATGGGCTATGACCTGCCTCATATGAAAATAGTGGTCAATCTTGCCCCTGCTGATTTACGTAAAGAAGGTTCTGCGTATGATTTGCCTATTTGCATTGGAATGCTTGCGGCGACGAATCAAATCTCACGCACCCATATCGAAGATTATCTGATCATAGGTGAATTGTCTCTTGATGGTACATTACGACCCATCAAAGGTGCTTTGCCCATAGCCGTAATGGCAAATAAAAATAAATGCAAAGGATTGATCTTGCCATCCGGCAATGCACGTGAAGCAGCCATCATCACTTCTCTTCCTGTATATGGAATAGATAATCTACAGGAGGCAGTAGACATACTCGAAGGAAAAGCAAATATTTTACCAGTCAAGGTAAATGTAGAAGATGAATTTAACAGTAGCGCCAATCTGTATGATATAGACTTTTCAGATGTAAAAGGACAAGAAAATATAAAACGGGCACTGGAGCTGGCAGCAGCCGGAGGTCATAATGTAATTCTTATTGGCCCCCCGGGTGCTGGGAAAACCATGCTGGCAAAACGGATACCTACTATTTTGCCACCATTGAGCCTCGATGAAGCATTAGAAACAACCAAGATCCATTCCGTGTCGGGTCAGCTATCGATTGGGGCCAGTATAGTGACCACCCGTCCATTCAGATCACCCCATCATACAATCAGCGATGTGGCATTAGTGGGAGGAGGATCACATCCCAATCCCGGTGAGATTTCACTGGCACACCATGGAGTATTGTTTTTAGATGAATTGCCTGAATTTAAAAGATCGGTATTAGAAGTACTCCGACAACCCATGGAAGAAAGAAAAGTAACCATATCCCGTGCAAAAATAAGTGTTGACTATCCTGCCAGTTTCATGCTCATAGCCTCAATGAATCCGTGTCCATGTGGTTTTTACAATCATCCCGACAAAGAATGTGTCTGTGGGCCGGGTGTGGTAAAAAGATATCTCAATAGAATTTCAGGACCACTATTAGACAGGATAGACCTGCATGTCGAAGTCACCCCTGTTTCCGTACAGGAACTTTCAAATTACAGTACCAGGTCAGAATCAAGCAGTGCGATAATGCAACGCGTAATCAAAGCGCGATCCATTCAGGAACAAAGGTATAAAGACAGTGATGGTATTTATTGCAATGCCCAGATGACCAGTAAAATGCTCTCTAAAGTATGTGCACTTACTGATGGTGGAGTCACCTTGTTACGAAATGCTATGGAAAGACTGCAATTATCTGCCCGTGCACATGATCGTATACTTAAAGTTGCTCGCACAGCAGCCGACCTGGATGGTTCAGATGATATCGAAAATCATCACCTGGCAGAAGCAATAAATTACAGGAGCCTGGATAGAGAAGGATGGGCAGGATAAAGTGATGGAATGCTGGGAAAATACAGATTAACTCAAAGAAATCAAACTTAAAAATAGGACATTACCCCTTACCATTTTAAATGTCAGTAAAACTTTGAATTCAATTGATATACTGCTCCGAGGACCTGTCTAAATGTATTTATTCTCTTTCTTTTAACTTAAATTCCAGATGTGATTTTACCATTGGCCATTCCGTATTCAAAATACTATACACCACGGTATCCCGCATAGTACCATCAGATGCTATTCTATGGTTCCTCAGCACTCCATCCATTTTAGCACCGAGTCTCTCTATGGCCGCCCTGGATTGGTGATTGATCCAATGCGTTCGTAATTCCACCGCGTGGCACCCAAGGGATTCAAAAGCATGTTTCAATAATAAATATTTGCTTTCTGTATTTACGAAAGTACGCTGACTTGATTTACTATACCAGGTAGATCCTATTTCCATTCTTCGAATCACCGATTCAATATTCATAAACCTGGTAGTACCTACTATTTGCTGATCATCTTTGCGAATAATCACAAACGGAAGAGATCTTTTTTGTTCTTGCTCAGCCAAAGCAGTAAGTATATAGGCTTCCATGGTATCCGGGCTGGGAACTAAAGTATACCAAAGCTTCCACAATGAGCCATCCGAGGCGGCTTCGACCAATGGATTTTTATCTTGAATAGTCATTGGTCTTAAGATTACATGATTGCCTTCCATGGTAATTGGAAGAGGAGGATAAATAACCATTACTTTTTAAAGCTGATTTTAAAATACAATAATAAAAAAGCCAATGCCAGAATAATACTATTTGCAATCATGATGGCAAGGTCTTTTTTTACTATACCATAAATAAGCCAGGTAGAAACATTCATCAGCAATATAAACAACATCCAATAACTGAGATCACCTGTAGACCTGGTCTTCCAGGCTTTGTATACCTGAGGCACAAAAGTAATTGAGCTTAAAAAAGCACCGAATAATCCCAGGTAATCGATCCACTGCATGATTGTAATTAGTTTAGGCTGTAAAAATACCCATTTAGCAATAGCAGCCGGATAAAAAATTATCTTTGCAGGCAGATTGGACCAATATATTTTTATAATCAATAGTCGCTCCGGCAGGAATAAAAATGAGGAGCTATATAAAATCATTAAAAATGAATCAGCTTCCCTTGGTATACGGTCTGAAATAATCATCACCAGGCAAGCCAGTGATGTGGAGCTATTGGTAGGCGAACACATAAATAGACCTGACACTTTTTTTATAGCCGTGGGTGGTGACGGGACTGTAAACGTATTGGCTAAAAATCTGGTGCAGAAAAAAGGAATCCTGGGAATCATTCCACGAGGTTCAGGGAATGGCCTGGCAAAGCACCTGCATATACCTAAAAACATTCGCGCCACTTTACTTCGATTTCAGAAAAAGAGGATACAGACGATCGATGGCATCACCATCAATGACGAGTGGTCTTTTAATGTAGCCGGTATAGGCTTCGACGGATATATCTCTACCTTATTTGGAAAAGATGGTAAAAGAGGTATGCGAAACTATATGAAATTGGTTCATAAAGAATACAAGAGTTATCAACCCTTGATGATGGAGATAGCCTATGGAAATACAAAAATAGAAAAATCACTTTTGCAATTGGCCATTGCCAATGCCTCTCAATATGGTAATAATGCTTTTATAGCGCCTAATGCAAACTTACAGGATCAGTTATTGGACATTGCTATGATAAATAAAATACCGGTTGCTATGTTGCCGGCATTTTTTATAAAACTATTTTCAGGAAATATACACCGAAGTAAGTACTATACTGCTTTCCAGGCCAACCAGATGAAAGTAAAAACTTCAGTGCCTACCCATTTTCATACTGATGGTGACGGTAAAGGAATGGCAGATGTATTTGAGATTAAACTGGTACCCAATTGCCTGAGGATATTGTATTAATAATTCTTATTTTTAGCTCTCAAAGTTTACCTATCGTTTAATGCAAATTCCTGAATCTAAACTACCTTTCGCAGGTACCAATATATTTACTAAAATGAGTGGCCTTGCTTTTGAAGTAGGGGCCTATAATATAGCTCAGGGATTTCCTGATTTTCCCTGTGATCCCAGGCTCATTGCATTAGTAGATGAAGCCATGAAAAAAGGATGGAATCAATATGCTCCCATGCCGGGTGTATTAAAACTAAGAGAAAAAATTGCTGAGAAAACGTTTGAACTCTATCAAAGGCAATACGACCCGATGACTGAAGTAACCGTAATGCCCGGTGCCACGGCGGGAATATATTCTGCGATTAATGCATTGGTACACCCCGGCGAAGAAGTGATCATCATCGAGCCCTGTTACGACAGCTATATTCCCTCTATCATCATGGCCGGAGCTAAGCCGGTAATTTATAAAATGAAATTTCCAGGCTATACCATTGACTGGAATGAATTAAAAAAATTGGTTTCGGATCGTACTCGTATGATCATGATCAATACTCCGCACAATCCTACAGGAAGCATTCTCAATCACACCGATATGATTGCTCTGCAAGATATCGTCAGAAATACAGACATCATTATACTTAGTGATGAAGTATATGAACACATTATATTTGATGGCGCAAAGCATTGTTCTATTTCAGCTTATCCGGAACTGGCCGAAAGAGGCATCATGGTGGCTTCCTTTGGTAAAACTTTTCATACCACAGGATGGCGTACCGGATATGTACTGGCACCTGAACCCTTGATGAAAGAAATCAGAAGATTATACCAGTTTATTGCCTTTTCCGCTTCCACCCCTATGCAACACGCTATTTACGAGTATTTATTTGATAAAAATACTTATCTGCATCTCAGTGCCTTTTTTCAAGCCAAACGTGATCGTATGAGAGAATGGATTGCACAAAGCAGATTTAGCCTTATGCCATCCAGAGGATCGTATTTTCAATGTGTGACCTATGAAAAAATCACGGACGAACACGATGCCGACCTGGCCATACGACTCACAAAAGAATACAAAGTGGCTACCATTCCGGTATCTGCATTTTACCGGGATCATACAGATAATAAAGTATTGCGGTTTTGTTTTGGCAAGACCGATGATACCATTGAAAAAGCATTAGAAATATTATGCAAGATCTAAAAATAGCATTGATACAGACCCATTTGCATTGGCATGATAAACCAGCCAATCTCAATCATTTCAGTTTATTAATGGATAAGATTACGGATCGTCCTGATCTTATTGTATTACCTGAAATGTTCAATACCGGTTTTAGCATGGATGCTCCTCTTCTGTACGAATCCATGGATGGATCATCAGTAAACTGGATGATATCCATTGCAAAGGAAAAAGATGCGGTAGTCGCAGGCAGCATGATCATCAAAGAACATGATCGTTATTTTAACCGGCTCATTGCAGCCCATCCAAATGGTTTTATTCAAACATACGATAAAAGGCATCTTTTCAGAATGGCTCATGAAGATGAAAAATTTACGCAGGGTGAACAAAATATCAATATCAATATTAAAGGATGGAAAATACGACCATTTGTCTGTTACGATCTTCGGTTTCCGGTATGGTCGCGTAACAGATACGATGTGACATCAGGATGGGAATATGATCTGGCGGTTTATGTAGCCAATTGGCCGGCAGTACGTACTAATGCATGGAAAGCCTTAGCCGTGGCTCGCGCCATTGAAAATCAATCCTATGTGATTGCCCTTAATCGAATAGGTATCGATGGTAATGGACATAAATATGGCGGTGATAGCCAGGTAATAAATTCATATGGTGAAGTGCTCAGCCACATGGGGGATAAAGAATATATAGAACTACTTTCCTTAGATAGAGAAAAACTGGAGAAACACAGAAAGGACTTTCCTGTAGGAATGGATGCCGATGGTTTTGAATTGAAATAGTTGATTGATCCGCATCCCAAATTAAAATACACATTACTTATTCTCCCTGGAAACCAGATACAATAAATAATAAGAGTGAAGTTAATCCATCATCTATATTTATATCATTTGGCTGAACGGTAAATAGAAGTGATGAGCGATACATCAACAAGTAACTTTAAAAATAATGTTCCCCGTTAAAAAAAGGTAAAGCAGATTCTATTCAATTTTCCAATAAACCATCTTCTTTTTATTGAATAAACTTCTGAATCTGAGATGAAGCCGGCGCAGCCGATTTCCACGGCATAGATAAGGTATTTGTGCGAGGTAACTGAATGCGCCGGATCATCTCTTCTATATAAAGCTTACTCAAATCACATGTATTAAAATATGACTTAAAAGCAACGGGTGGCAGATGGCATTGTATACATATTGTGGCCACATGGTTTGATATTCGATGCACAGGTAACCTTTATTTCATGAAAACAAGAGGTTGCCCATGCACGGCACAAAATAAAATAATTAAAATAACAAATACCACAGCAGATATTTCTTACACCATTCTAATTAATGGTATAGAAAAATAACGATACAAATCTTCATTTTTACTAATAAATAGATAAGTTGTAGATAAATAACTCATATTATAGACTACATATCATTTTCTCAAAATTTCGCTGTGTATTTAACTATACTTCTTGCATCCTATGCTTTCACAGAATTGGATTATACTTATACTTTTTGATATAATGATCAATCTCTTTAAAAGGAGAATACAATTATCTTGTCTTAACAGCATTA
>CAYNIG010000029.1:0-27424 GCA_964396995.1 uncultured Saprospiraceae bacterium
CTGATTTACTCAGATTAAATACAAATATTCCTATTTTCGCTCCTGATCAATATTTAACCAGGAATGAATGTAAAGGGACAAAGTCGTGTATACGCAGCAGTATTATCACCCGTAGTGGATGGTGGGCAATATTCTATCAGGAGAGTGGTAGGCCAATCTGTAAAAGTGGAAGCACAGATCTTGTGCGATGGTCATGATGTAATTCAAGCCGCCCTTCAATTCAGGCATAGCTCCCAATCTAAATGGAATGAACATAGAATCTGGAGTCATGCCGAAGACCGATGGGACGGGAAGTTTATCGTAGACAAGCAAGGTGACTGGGAATACAGGGTTGCAGGCTGGGTTGATCATGGCTTGAGCTGGCGAGAGGGTTTACAGAAAAAAGCATATGATGGTCAATACGTTAAAACGGAACTAGCTGACGGCATTCCTATTTTTGAATCCATCCTAAAACATTACCCAGGGAATAAACAGGCAATAGAATTATTAAATAATTTAATAAGCCTGATTCAGGATGAATCCAAATACGAGGATGCCGTACGTTCAGCTCTGGGTAACGATATCTTGCATGTGTTGTATACATGCCCCGAAAAGAAATTTATAAGCCATAGTAAATCCTACTCACTATATGCAGATCGTAAGAGGGCTTTATTCAGTGCCTGGTATGAATTTTTCCCAAGATCAGCATCCGAGGTACCCGGTCAGCACGGTACCTTCAAAGACTGCGAAAGGTTATTACCCAGGGTGAATGAAATGGGATTTGATGTATTGTATTTTCCGCCGATTCATCCGATAGGTCAAGTGAATAGAAAAGGAAAAAATAATGCAACCGTAGCGGCTGCTGGAGATGTGGGTTCTCCATGGGGTATCGGATCTGAATTTGGTGGGCACGATGCAGTACATCCTGATTTGGGTACATTAGATGATTATAAATCGTTAATATCCAAGGCTAAAGAATTAGGTATTGATATAGCACTTGATTTTGCCTTACAATGCGCTCCTGACCATCCCTGGGTAAAAGAGCATCCTTCGTGGTTTAAATGGCGCAGCGATGGAACTGTACAATATGCTGAAAATCCACCTAAAAAATACCAGGATATACTCCCTATTTATTTTGAAACAGAAGATTGGCGGGCATTGTGGACTGAAATATATACAGTAGTAAAATTCTGGTGTGATCAGGGGGTCACCATATTCAGAGTAGATAATCCACATACCAAGCCATTTGTTTTTTGGGAATGGCTTATTGCAGAAATCAAAAAAGATTATCCCGATATTATATTTTTATCTGAGGCATTTACCCGATCTGCATTGATGTATCATTTGGGAAAAATCGGTTTTACTCAAAGTTATAACTATTTCCCCTGGAAAAATTCCAAGCAGGAATTGATTGGATATATGAACGAACTTACTAAAGGAAGTACGGGCGAAATATTCAGACCTAATTTTTGGCCGAATACACCTGATATCAATACTTTTCCGATGCAGTCTGCCAACCAGGCAATGTTTATGATTCGGACTTTCCTGGCCGCTACTCTGAGCAGCAGCTATGGCATGTATGGCCCGGCCTGGGAGATGATGATTAAGGATGCTATGCCGGGTAAAGAAGAATATTACCGATCAGAAAAATACGAAATCTATCACTGGGATTGGGAAAAGAAAAATTCAATCACCATGCTGATTACCATATTAAATAAAATCCGCAATGCACACCCGGCATTTCACGAAACCAATAACTGGGAGAATGTGAACATTCAAAATGATCAGATGATTGCTTATTATAAACAATCCGAAGATGGGTCTGATAAAATATTATGTGTAGTAAGCCTGCATCCCTATGAAAATCAATCGGCCACACTCCAGGCCCCACTTCATAGAATCGGAGTACATGCAGGCCAACAGTTTGTGGTAAATGATCTCATCAGCGGAAATTCATGGATATGGAATCAGGAATGGAACTACGTAGCATTGGATCCGGGATTGCCCTTTCATCTGTTTCATATAAAGGTCTAAATAATTCCAACTGAATAAAAACACTGTTTTGAATCAGGTCTGCTTTAGTCAGAAGTGAAACGCAAGGACAATGGTTCGAAATACGGTAAATCAAAGGGACACCAAATTTGCCTTTTTTTGGTGAATTGCATTTTATGATCAGATTCACATTAGTTATTTTTCGTCGCTGTGATATCCAATTGGTTGCCAACATCTACTCACTGAATAATTTTATTGTATAATCCAATAATTCTGTACCACCACCATGGCCATGTCCGGGTATTACTATTCGTAAATTTGAATATTTAGCTTTTAACCTTTTTACAGTCATTGGCCATGCTGTGAGATTTGCGTCGCCGAGGTAACCTTTGCCTGCATCCATCTCTTTAATCAGGCAACCGCCAAATAATGCTTCATCTGTTGGAAAATACGCCACCACATTGTCTTTTGTATGCCCGGGTCCAAAGTACCGGATATATATTTTTTCCCTGTTTAATTTTATTATATGGTTTTTATCAAATGGCAGGAAGGGTTTGGAATATACTTTGCCATTGGCTTTTAACAGATCAATGGTCTGTTTATGGGCGATCACCGGAATATTTTTTTCAATGAACATTTCAATACCTGCTACACAATCTTCGTGAAAATGAGTGGGAACGATAGCATTAATTTTTACATTCAGAGTGGATGAAAGATATTGAATTAACTCCTTCGTGCTCACCTCGTTTGCAGGTGTGTCAAATATCGCGGCTTCTTTTCCATTTATTACAACCATACCATTGCAGGGAACCCGCCCAAAATCATTGGTTTGAAGATAGGATAAATGAGAATACACGTGATCGGATAGGCGATAAATAGTGAGGTGATCAGATGAATAGATTAATGTACTGTCTATTTTTGAAATATTTGCTCCTGCCACCCAATTTGGAAAAATTGAAAAAAACAAAAACAGGCACGTAAAAATTATTCTATTTTCCGAATAAGTCATATTTCGATTTTATAAAGGTTTAATTATAAATAATATTTCAATACCCTCAATGCCCTAAGCGTATTCCATCGACTCGGCTTTCCTCTTTTTTCCATCTCAAAATAAGTTTGACCAGGGTGGCTTGCTTCAAGAAGCCAATAGCCTTCTTTAGTCTTTTTGCTTTGAAGTATTGCCAATGCATCATGCATCCGTTGATCGTATTTTACACGAGCGGATTGAAAATAATCCAGTGATTTTAAAATGTCGTAGTACCATCTGCAGGGATAATACAATTTCAGAAAATCGGATTTAATTATCCTTCCTGTTTTATCGGACTTGTACAGATGATGCATGAGTATAAATTCCTGGGCTTTTTTTTCGATTTGTTTTAATTCTGTCAGTCTGTAGGTATAATTATTTTTAATATACTCATTAATCCCTTCCAATACAGAAAGGGTTGTATGCAATGAACTGTGTATGGCTCCTGAAGTTTGAACCCGGCAATTAAACCCACCGTCGCCCATTCTTTTCGATAACAAAAAATCAATGACTGATTTTAACCGGCTTTCATCAACTTGAAAATAGGATGCATAGTTTAACACCATTCCATTTACGCATACATCGCATTTTTGAGCTTTTCCAAAAGGGCCAATACCCCCTTCAGGTCCTTTTTCATGATCAAAAATGAGGTCAAGAGTTTGAACAATGGTTTTATTCCCGGGAAAAATATTCAGATAGCGGAGGTCTAACAAACTATAATGACTTGATGTCCATTTTGGGTTATAAAAACCCGTTCCCCAGTGACCTGTTGGGTTTCTATTGGAAAGCAATTGGCATCCCCATCCATTAAGGGATATATTATTTCTTAGAACAGGTTTTTCTATACCCAGTAAGTCCCGATAGGTTTGGTATTGTATAGAAACATCACCCTCTGTAAGCCAGGATAGGGTTCGATCATTGAATTGCAATTTCAAATAGGAATGACCTTAACGCTGAATAAATACCATCAAAACCTGGTTTATTAAATTTATTTTACTCCCAGCCTGGTTTTTATATAATTTAATGACATACCATAAGCTTCCCTGGTCAACGCTTCATCGTACTTTGGATTACTTGGATTAGCAAATCCATGTACGCCATTAAATATTTTGTACTCCAATGTTTTACCCGCGGTCTTCATATTGGCAGCGAATTCTTCGATCACTTCTTTTGAGATACGGGTTTCAGTAGCAAATAAGCCCAAAACATCACCGCTAAGAGTTTTGAGTTTTTCTACATCTTTAACGGGCATGCCATAATACATGACTGTGCCTACCGTATGAGCTGCCCCCTGCAATCCGGATCGGAGAGACCAGCCTCCTCCAAAGCACCAACCTACATTTGCTATTTTGGATTTAGCACCGGCAAAAGCTATACCTGCATTTACAATGGCTTCGAGCCTGATTTCTTTTACCTGTGATATAAATGTACCAGCTTCTTTTGGATCTGCAGTGACTTTACCATCATACATATCCAACGCAAGCACATTTACATTTTCACCAAGATCGTGATAGTAAGTATCTGATTCTTTTTTTATATAATCGTTCAACCCCCACCACTCCTGGTACACAAACAACCATTTATCACTTGGTTTTTTTGATTTAATAAAATAGGCATTGGCTTCCATCCCATCTGAAACTTTTAATTTAATCATTTCTCCCATTGCTTTGTAATCAATAAAGACGGGTGCAGGATGCAAAGCCTGGAAGGCAGGATCAAGGGCAAACGGTTTCATGCCATCTGGTTCGGTAAGACTGTGACATACTGTTATTTCTTTTGGAGTAGAATGCGTATACACACCGAAATAAGCCCAAAGGCTCAAGATCGCAAAATGAAAGAGGAAAAGGTTTTTTAACATAATGGATAATTATTTAATAAGCAATGTGCAAAATTGCAGATTTGTTTTTATTCCTGCCTAAATTGTTTTAGAGGTGGCCGTAAACAATTAAACTTTTCTTTATCTTGGGTCAGAAGCATGAAAATAATTAGTATAAATTTCTTATTCAGTATGATTTGCCTTAATTTTTTATTTCTGCAATCATCGGCTCAAAATAAACCAAACATAGTATTAATCTTTCCTGATAACCTGGGGATTGGTGAGGTCAGTGCATATGGTGGAGTGCGTGGAGTGCCTACGCCCAATATTGACAAAATAGGTCAGGATGGTATACGACTTACCAATTTTAATGTGGAATACTCCTGCACCCCTTCCCGCATAGCTTTGCTTACCGGAAGATATGCTACCCGATGTGGTGAAGACTATTATTCCGGTACCACTCTTTGGGAAAATACGATAGCTGAACATTTAAAATCAGCTGGATATGAAACCGCTTTATATGGCAAATGGGATATAGGAGGTGATAATTGGAGAGGTAAGCGTGAACCTACTAATCAGGGATTTGATGAATGGTATGGTATACCTGGCACATCACATGTTTCCCAATATTCAACCATGAAAGACTTCCCCACGAATCAGGAAATACCTCATATATGGGAAGGAAAATTAGGGAAAATTGCTCAAAAAGTAAAGCCATTTGACATTGATGCACGACGCACCATTGACAGAGAAGCAGCTTTGAAAGGGGTCCAGTTTATTCGCAAAAATGCGGAATTAAACAAGCCCTTCTTTTTGTATTACCCAATGACTCAATTGCATTTTCCTGCACTTACTCATCCGGATAAAATATTCAGTACCGGCGCAGGAGACATAGGAGATGCTATGGCTGATGTAGATTACAATGTGGGTTTGATATTAAATGAACTGGAACAATTGCGAATTGATAAAAATACCATAGTGATTTGGTGTAGTGACAATGGGGCTGAATTGCGACGCCCATGGCGGGGTACATCCGGACCCTGGCGAGGGTATTATAATTCTGCCATGGAAGGGGGTATTCGTACTCCCTGTGTAATTCGTTGGCCAGGGCATATACCGGTTGGACAAGTATCCAATGAGATGATACACGAAGTAGATTTATTACCGACTGTTCTTGCCGCAGTTGGAATTTCTATAAAGCCCGATGACCGGGTACTGGATGGTATAAATCAATTGCCTTTTTTAGAAGGAAAACAAAAAACATCTGATAGAAAATCAACATTATTTATAAATCGAAACGGTGATATCATGGCTGCAAAATGGCATGATTGGAAACTGTGGTATAATTTTAAAACGGAATTGCCTGATGCAGAGCCTGATAATCTGGTGCGGTTATTTGATTTGCGTGCCGATCCCCGTGAAGAGATCGATGTAAAAGATCAATATCCCTGGGTGATAGGTATAATGGATTCAATAGTTAAAGATTATGAAGAATCATTAGTACTATTTCCCAGGGTGAGTGCACTGGCAAATACAGCAGATCCTTATTACCCACCAGCCAAGGGGTCTGGTAGTCCAAAGCCGGTATATAGCAGAAGTGATCGTAATGATTTAGAGATGAGGTCTAAGGCGATTCCCAGGCCAGATTTTACCGGGTCATGGTCTACTACTGAATTGAATACAGTATCGGTAATCAACAGAATAGAAAAAACAAAGATTCCAAGCCTGGGCAGTGGATGGGGAGATAAAATATCCATCCGTCATCAGGCTGAAGCATTGGAAGTGGAAAGAGTTTTTTTTAATCCCAGAGAATTACAATCCATACTCCGTTACCAATACAATCTCAATGGATCAGAATCGATAAATGATATAAACATGGGGCGTAGTGGTAAACCACTTAAATCGGTTGCCAAATGGAAAGAAAACAGATTGGAAATCACTACCTCTTTTTCATTTCAACATCCGGAGTCGGGCCAATGGCATACCAGTAATTTAAAACAGACCATTTGGCTAGAGGATACTACCAGCCCACCGTGGGATCCCATATTGGTGGTAGAGACTTTTAGGCAAGGGGTGTTAGGTAGTAAAGCAGTGGTAAATCGCACCAAATACACCAGAGGATACAGATAACATTTTTATTCAATTTCAATACCGATCTTTTTCATTAAAAAACTTGCATTGGCACTGGTATCCGTACCGGACTTTATCTTATAATCAAATTTTAATTCATCGTTTACCACATGTGAATCAAAATAATAAGGTTTGACCCTATCGGGGTATTCTTTGCTAAAATGATAAATCGTACTATCGTGTGAAGCTATTATTCCAACCGAATTGGCTTTTACCATCTGAGATAAAAAAGCATTCACTCCAATCCTGCGGTCTTCGGCATTCGTACCCCGCAACATTTCATCTATCAGAAGGATGACATTGTCATTGGCTTTGATGGCCTCTATCATTTTCTTTATTTTTTTCAGTTCTGCGTAAAAGGTAGATGTTTCCTCTTGTAAATTATCGGAAATACGCATTGAAGTGAGACAAGTACAGGGACTCCAGATAAACGAAGATGCACAAACCGGTGAGCCCGCACTGGCCAATACAATATTGGCTCCTATACTGCGGAGAAAAGTACTTTTACCAGCCATATTGGAACCGGTGATCAGGGCAAGATGGTTGGGATGGCTGAGATTAAAATTATTGGTGACCACTTTCGCCGAGGCAATGAGCGGATGACCCAGGTCCTTTACTTCGAGTGTAAACCAATGCTCATTAATTTCAGGATAACACCAATCCGGTTTATTAAATGCCAAAGTAGCATACGACGAAAACATTTCAAATTTGGCCAATGTTTCATACCAATGATCAATATTCCCTTTTAAAGATTTTCTCCAATTATGTAATTCCATCATCAGTCTGATATCCCACCAGGTGAAAAAATTAAGCGGAATAAAAACGACCATATTCATCCGATAGTCATACCGATTTAATATAGCGTTTAGGTTTCTGATGGACTTACTGGCCATTTCCGGATGTACTAATTTGGATTTGATTTCATTTAATAATGGGGATTTAAATGATTCTGATTCAATGCTCTCCAGGCAAGGGGATAGTGCGCTGAGTTCTTCGTTGATATGATTAATTTTTTTAAAAAGCTTCGCAGCCCAAGTCGCAAAGAATCCTTGTACACCCAAAATGATCAATACACCCAATGTAAACACTTGATTGGAAATATAATTAAATGCATATAAACCAACCCATGCGACAGAAATAAAGGGGAGTATTTTGGAAAGTAGAGGAAAGGCAGCGGGTATCCTCTCGGAAGCATTTTCTTTTATCCATCCGGCTAGAAAATCTTTAGACTTTTGACTAAGTGGTGAGGAAGATTGAACGGCCCTGAAGGTAAGTATCCATTCTATCTTTTGACTTAGTTCCTGTATAGCTTCTTGTTTGAAAAGGATGTTGTCGGGAACACCAAGTAAAGATCGGGCCATTTCTTCATTGCCCATATCCGAAACAGTGCGGTTAATAAATTGGTACAAAGAACCTTTGCCCAGTAAATCCAAATCATTGGTCTCCAATAAAAGGGACTGGATGAATTTTTCCCCATCAGGTCGATGTAAAAACTGATGATTCAATGATTTGAGTTCCTCGTGAGTAAGTAGGTAAAGATTTTGATATAGTTTCAATTGATCTTCAGTCGCATCATTGTATCTTACTAAAAAGATAAATAATAAAATAAAAAGGATGGACAGGATGGTAATCGGAATCAACTGCCCCCATAAAAGCCAAATGCATAGAATGCCCATACCAAATACAATCAACCGGGATCGGCTGATCCATTTGCATTTTACAGACAGATCCTGAATGAATTTATTTAACGAGTCTGATTTTTGACTATAGTAGTTTCGAGGGACAGATGACAAGAAAAATAGGATTTAGTAAAAAGAAAACAAAGTTAAACTTTATGTGATAGAGATGAATGGTATTTAGAAAGGAGCCTATAAAAATGAGTTGTAATATAAACTATTATTATTTACTCTGAACGAAATTTTTAACCATTAATCTTTGTTCTCCATTCCATCTATAGGCTGTGATTTTTCCCGTTTTCACTACACTAAAATCGAGGCAACAAACATTTTTTTTCAAAAGAGATGGTTTGCCATTCAGGCTGTAGTGACCTATAAATACGGGTACCGCCTCGTCCGGATAATCCAATTTTATATTAATCAGGTTATTGGGTATTTTATATTTTGGAAGTTTTACTTTTGACTGAGTGGATATTTCTTTATACGTTTTTCCTTTATGATCTTCCCACCATTTAACCCTTATATATCCTCTGCGTATGGAATCCGCATCCACTGCACGTTTGTTTTTTGGCAACTGAATTTCGGGACCTTTGATGAGTGTATTTACAGCTTTGGATTCAGGCCCGCGCTGTTGAAATATTTTGATCATCAACTCCCGGTTTAATTTTTTCTTTGGGAACATAGTGCGTACAAAATCAATGCTTGACTGTTGCCAGCACGCATGCACCACCCTGAAATCCTCGTATTCCAAGAATAGCGGTAATGAATACATCCAGTCTATATAATCATGTAATTCGGCTTCTGCATTTTTAAAACTTTCGAATACAGGTAGTAATTGGAGAATATTTCGAATACTATGGCTCAGCAATGGTTTGTTTACATCGTCGGGAGTATAAAATGCCATCAAATTGAGCTCGTGATTTCCCAGGATGGCCTGCGCATGGCCGGATTGCACCATGGGCCGTACGATTTGCAATACCTCTTTGGATTCACTTCCTCTATTGATCAGATCGCCAACAAATATAGCTTTGCGCTTAGGATTTCGAAACAAACCTCGGTGAGAGGTATATCCCAACTCGTGTAATAGTTTTGCCAGTGCCTTTGCTTCTCCATGTACATCTCCAATAAAATCGTACATCTTTAAAATTGGTTTACAATAAATTTCAATATTCAGTTTGCATCACAAATATATTTCTTTAGTTGTTATCTGTTCTATACACGGTTGTTTATTTAATAATTTCATATTTTTATAATATTAAACCATTATTTTTAACTCATGCGAAACTACATGTTATTTGCCCTGTTTGCCTTTTTAACCTTTATGTCCACCGGTCAGCAAACTGGTGACTATTACCTTTTGATCGGCACCTACACCACTACTCCCTATGATGGAATTGAAGTATACGATTATAATTCAGCCAACAGCCAGTTTAAATACATAGGTAAAACGGCCACCAAAAACCCTTCATACCTGGCCGTTTCACCGGATAAAAAATATGTCTATTCTGTCACGGAGGCAGGTCAACCCAATGGAGGTGGGGTAGTGGCTTATGCATTTGATTTACAAAATGGATCACTTACTCCTATTAATTCTCAAACGAGCATGGGAAATAGTACTTGTTATGTATCTGTCCATTCTTCCGGTAAATATGTAGCCGCGGGTAATTACAGTAGTGGTAATCTTGTATATTATTCTATTAATGCAGACGGATCTTTAAATCCTCCAGTAAATATTAAACATGAGGGATCGGGACCGATAAAAGGAAGACAGGATGCCCCTCATGTACATGCCGCTGTATATGCTCCTGATAATAGATATCTGATGGTCCCGGATTTAGGTATAGATAAGGTGATGATTTACCCCCTCGATGCCAGTGGAAATATACAAGCTAATAAAGCAAGTTTTGTAAAACTGGCGCCCGGTGCTGGTCCGAGGCATATTGATTTTCATCCCAATGGAAAATGGGCATATTTAATTGAGGAATTATCGGGGAATATGACGGCGATGTCTTATGCTAAAGGTAAGCTCACCGTACTCAATTCATTGAATGGTTATCCGGCTGATTATAAAGGTCCATATGGATCAGCAGATGTGCACGTTTCCCCTGACGGTAAATTTGTATATGGTTCAAACCGGGGTGAATCCAATACTATTGGAATATTTAAAATAGATCAAAAGACCGGGAAAGTGTCTTTAGTAGCCACTCAAAGTGTACTTGGGTTGACTCCGCGTAATTTTAATTTTGACCCAACCGGAAATAAATTATTGGTAGCAAACCAGAATTCCAATGAAGTGGTAGTGTTTGATGTAAATCGTGAAACAGGGTTGCTTACCGATAACGGCGGCAGGCTTTCCGTAAGTAAACCTGTTTGCCTGAAATGGATCAAAAAATAAATTTATAAATGGGATCACATCAATACCGCTCATTGATCATCAGGGTATAAAATTTTTTTACATATAATTCATCACTAAACTGCCTGGTTACCTGTTCAAACGCATTCTTCGACAGGTCTTTGGATTGGTCAGGATTTTCAACCAGTTGGATCATCAGCTTGCTCAACTCTTCTTGTGATTTAAAAGTATTTCCCTCCAAACCGGCTTGAATGATTTCAGGGATGGCTCCTCCATGGTAACCAATAACCGGTTTTCCAAAAGACATAGCTTCTGCTGCTACTCGTCCCATTGCTTCATGCTGACTACAAATTAACACGGCATCTGACCGGATATAAATGTTTGCCGGATCATGAACAAAACCACAAAAATCAATTGCCTTTGAGGTACCATCTTTCCGGGCCTGCCACCTGAGCAATTGTTCATAGATTTTACTCCCTTTACCGGCTACGATCAGACGGGTATTATCATATTTTTCAAACACTTTTTTAAAAGCGCGTATTGCCATTAATTGCCCTTTGGCAGGGTGAATCAAACCGATAATTAAAAAATGAAAAAGACCATCATTTGGTCTTTTTTGACCATCCTCAAATGATTTTATGATGTTCATATTACTTCCGATTCCATTATAGACTACAGCAGGTGGGATGCGAAGCCTGCCGCCTAGTTTTTTACTTAATGCATGGGATATGGTGATTACGTGCTTTGATTGATTTAGTTTTGCATACAAACGATGTAAACTCAGCGGGAATACAATTTTGTAATCCTTCCATCCAAAATCCCGGATATGCCATATATGGGGTATACCCAAATTCTCAGCCAGCTGCCATCCTAAAGCAACCAGGCTGCTATTGCTATGGATTAGGTCGGGATTATATTCTTTAGTCAAAGCAATCATTTCTGGTACTATTTTCATTTTGGATTGCCACCATATCCAGGGAAATAGCCATAATTTTTTAGAAAGCAGACTGTATCCCCAGTTAGCAAAAGGTTTTACTGTATATGGAATATGTGCCTCCCGAAGTGCTGCTGTAAAGGGCCCTTCTGCCGGACAAAATACCAAAACCTGGACCGCATAATTTTCCTGAAGTCCTTTAAGCAAATGCAATAGAGAACGATTTGCTCCAAGTAATTCGGCATGGTGGCTAACAGAGAGTAGTTTCATTTCTTATTTAGGTTATCTTTAAATACCCTGTAAAGGCTTGAAAATGATCAAACCAAATTTAGACGAGCCGTGATGAAGGAGCATAACCGGGCATCTTGGTGACTGCATCACAAAGAAAATCAAATTTGTTTTCATCATTTTCAAATTTTTTAATTTTTATGATTCAATCATTGAACGGTTTTTTAGAGATAGTCTTTATTTGGAGCAAAAATCATATAAGAAATCAATTTCCGATTCGAATACATGATAAGAAGAGGCAAATGCAACCGCTGCAGGAAATCCGAAGCTCATCTATAAAATTTTATAATATCAGTTTAGCTCAATTCATTCATGCTGTTCTTTACCTTTAACAACAATTCGTTTAATTTATTTGGATGACTCAAACCAATTAATTCCTTGCGCCTTTTCTCTAAATCCCGGTAATTGAGATTGTCAATATCACTTTCTGAAATTTCCAGTCTTTCTTTAGGGTATCCTTTGTACACATATCCAATTCCCCAGTCGATGTCAATTGTGCCAACACAAAGATCCGGGTGTGCTGATCTGAGCCTCACAATGGCTTTCCATACATCTCCATTCCATGCATTAAGATAACCGGCTATCTCACCTTTAGCTGCCAGTTGACGAAATTCTATAATGTCTTTAGCTGGCCATCCACAGGCTTCATTAGGTGGGTTACAATCATGCAAAAAAATTATTCCGCCCGGGTTCAAATACCTCAGGCAATGGATCACATCACGATAGGCTTGCTGATAGGTATGTAATCCATCCACAAAAGCTATATCAATTCCTCCGGTTTTTTCCAGATCCACGGCGTGATGGGCAAAAAAATGATCACTGGTCATTTCATAATATTCGGCAGATTGAATTTTGAAAAACCTGCGAATTTGATTATACCAATTAAAATTAAAATGAGGGTCTATTCCAATTTTATGAGATACGTTTACTTTAAAAAATAACCATCCTGTCGAAACTCCGATTTCCACATAATTTTTCGAGTTTTGGGAATCAATAAAGCGCTGAATAATATTTAATCTATTCAATACGGTAACTTTTGTTCCACAAAGTAAATTTAATTTTTAAAATGGTTGACTTGTATTTGTATTTAAAACCCTGGTAGATGTTCTGAGCCAAGGTAATCAAAGCTTCGAAGGGTATATGGGAAATACAGTAATTTGAGGTTCTTTATCGTGATTGACCTATGCGTATAGCTGTTGTAATTCCATTTTACAATGGAGATCGATTTATCCAACCTTGTTTGGAATCGGTATTATCGGGCAATATTGAGCTTGCTGCTATTTATGTCGTCAATAACAGTTCAGTCCCAACTGGTATACATCAATTGTATCCAAACCATCGGGTCATAAGAATTATTGATTGCAAACCTTCAATCGGTTTTGGAAGAGCAAATAATATTGGGGCGTGGTTTGCCATTAAAGAGAATATGGAGATCATTGTTTTTTTGAATCAGGATACGATTGTTTTAAAGGATACCATAGCCAATTTAATTTCTCCTTTTACCTACGATAGTAAAATGGCTCTATCTGTTCCGGTAATATACCGGTATGATGATGAAAATAGTATTGAAGAAGAATTTTTTAAGATGTATATGAATCCCATCCACAAATTACGGTCTGATTTATCTTTAAAAGGCATTTTAGAAAAATATTATGAAATTTCTCATGCAATAAGCGGTGCCTGTGTTGCCTTAAGGTCAACCGATATACTTGAACTTGGATTGTTTGAGCCCGAAATATATATGTATGGCGAGGATGTGGATTTGTTCACCAGATATAAATCCTATAATAAAAAAGCGGTATTGGTTACTAATTCGAAAGTCCGTCATTTGCACAGTCATCTTCTGGCAAAAGGAGATGACCTCATTAAAATCAAAACCTATATTCACCGATTTACTCCTTATTCAATCTGGAAATGGCCTGCGAAATCAATAACAAAAAGAGTTTGGTCCTTATTTGCCTGGCTTTGCCGGGAGTATGCGACGGTATTGTATAAAATGCAATTTCTGATTTTTAAAGAATTTGTCAAGACTGATGTTTCCCTTCCCTATCGTTTACTGAAAATTTCCAAGCACAGAAATATTGATATATTAAAATCAGATATAGAAAATCAAGTCAGGGCTGATATATTATCCAGTAGCTAATATAGGTGCTGTTATATGCACTTTGCCTTTACCGGTCTTGTTTTTTCAATACCAGATATCCATATACCTGATCGAGGAATAATTCATTTCCCCTGAAGGTGTACTCTTCATAATCTTTTTTCCAGGTGGTTCCACTTAGATAATTTAATATAGCTTCTTTGTCTTCCCGTTTTGCCACCAATACCGAGTCCTTTTTTGTAATGGTAATCATTATATCTTCTCCCCGGCCCCTTCCTGAATAGGTACCGGTAAAAACAGTGAGGTCTCCATTATAAGAAGTTGTGGCTTCCTTTGGTTTCCCAAACAACTGATCAGCAATATGGTTAGCTACCTTACCAGGGTCAAGAGGCCCCGTGGAGTTAATGAGTACGATGATGCTAATGTCTTCTGAAGGGTAATATCTGTTTTCTGATAAAAACCCAAAGATACCACCTCCGTGTTGCAACATCTTTTTGGCATGATCAATGGTGACTGAAATACCTTTAGCATATTTTCCTTTTTCTCCATTATTAAATTCAGCGGTGGTCAAAAATTCAGTATACATTTTTTCAGATAATATTCTACCGTGATGCAGAGCATCGTTCCATTTTACCAGATCCTCCGCAGTGGAACATAATGATCCTGCACTATAAGGCCAGCTATGATCTAGATACCCCGCTCTTTGCAGGCTGTGCTCACCCATATCGTATCCATGCGCCCTGTTGGCTGTTATTTTACTTTCACTGCAGTAATAGGAATTTTTCATTCCTGCTTTATCAAACAGGTTTTTTTGAACATAATTTTCATAGGAAGTTCCCGTTACTTTTTCCAGTATCAAACCCAATATAAAAAAAGCCGTATTGTTATATATCAAAGCATCACCGGGTTCAAAGTCAAATTTTTCTTTCTCCACTATACGGAGTAAGGTGTCTTTCGGATATTTAAAGGGAGCCAATGTACCGAATGCAGCCATTTCTGTATATCCCCGGATGCCCGATGTATGATCCATCAATCGTCTTACTGAAATTTTGCGGCCTTGTGTATTAAACTTAATATATTTTGTAAAATCTTCATCAAGGTTTATTTTGCCCGAGTCTACCAGTTGAAGGATTGCTGCCGCAGTAAACTGCTTGGTAACAGATCCTATCTCAAATGATGCGTCTGCTGGCAATTTGGTTTTAAATTCCAAATCGGCAAAGCCATAAGATTTGAGTATTATTTTTTCACTTTTCTTAAACACAGCGACTGCAACACCGGCTGCTTTGGCACTGTCAATATAGGGAATGACAAAACTATCGATGCTTGATTCCAACGCGGAGGTAGGTAAAGAATCTGATGAATTTGTTTTGCAGGATAATAGTACAATACTAAAGACACCAATAAAGGCAATATATTTCATGTTCAAATTTACTTAAATAAAAGAAATACAAAGTATTGTCCTGGAAGTGGCCATCAGCCTGTAAAAGGCAAACTAAAGATTTTTAGAATGGCACATCATCGTCTATATTCATCTTGCTCGGGCGGGTAATAGCCCCATAACCAGGTTGCACAGGTATAGGCATTTCATTTCTAAGCCTGGTAAAGTCAAAATCGTCGAGCTCGGTAAACTTGGCAAACTTATCCACAAACTTGAGTTGAACCGTATCCAATGGGCCGTGCCGGTGTTTGGCGATAATGATCTCCACTGTACCTTTTGGAACTGTATCGTCTACACCACTATCCAATTCATAATAATCCGGTCTGTATATAAAGGTAACGATATCGGCATCTTGCTCTATAGCTCCTGATTCCCGAAGGTCAGAGAGCATCGGTCGTTTGGCACCACCCCTCGTTTCAACAGCCCGGCTCAACTGTGAAAGTGCAATCACGGGTACATTCAATTCTTTTGCCAAACCTTTTAAAGCGCGGGAGATGGAGGAGATTTCCTGCTCCCGATTGCCCGATTTATTATCACTGCGTCCGCTCATGAGCTGTAAATAATCAATAATGATCATACGGATATCGTGATGCATTTTAAGCCTTCGGCATTTTGCTCGTAATTCAAATATATTTATACCGGGTGTATCATCTATATAAATGGGCACTTCACTCATGCGCTCAATAGTCTGATGCATTTTAGTCCATTCCTGGGGCTCAAGTCGTCCGTTACGCATTTTGGTACCTTCGATTTCAGACTCCATAGACAACAACCTGGTCACCAACTGCTGGCTGGCCATCTCCAGCGAGAAGATGGCGATAGGCATATTATGATCAAATGCTGCATTCCGGGCGAGGGCCAAAACAAAACTGGTTTTACCCATACCGGGTCGGGCTGCCACAATGATCAAATCAGACGGTTGCCACCCTGAGGTCACCCTATCCAAGGCTGTAAAACCTGAAGGTACCCCGGTAAGTCCTTCTTCTTTTTGCGACACTTCTTCCAGGTGTTTTTGTGCTTTGGCAGCCAATGCCCCCAGTGATTCATAGCCCCGGTTGATGTTTCCAGAGGTAACATCATAAAGGTTTCGCTCCGTTTCGTCTAACAGATCAAAAACATCCATGGTCTCATCAAAAGCACCGCTCACGGTAGAGGTTCCTATACGAATAAGTTCTCGTTGGATGTACTTCTGTGCTATGATACGGGCATGGTATTCAATATTGGCAGCTGATCCTACTTTATTTGATAATTCCACCAGGTAATGAATACCACCTGCATTATCCAGTTCACCGGATTTTTTTAAAGATTCGTGTACAGTAAGCAAATCTATGGGCTGCGTTTTTTCAAACAGGGTGAGCATGGCTCTGTAGATGAGTGTATGCTGAGGTTTGTAAAAACTTTCAGGCTTGAGTATATTTATTACTACCGCCAACGCATCTTTATCGATCATGATGGCACCCAATACTGCCTCTTCAAGTTGAATAGCCTGCGGTTGTACCCGACCATATGCCATTATATTAGAATCGTCCTCTACACGCTTAAACTGTCTCCTCGACGGATTGTTAATATTTACTATCGGGTTTTGATTTTCCATGTTATCACCGCAAACATAACTGATTTAACATATACAATTATTGAATAATATCAGCTAGAGCTCAAATGTATAAAAGGGAAAGCGAATTTCAATATTGCCCCGATTTGGCTTATTGGTTTTGAATTGTTAATATCCTGTGGAAAATCTGTTGAAAACCTTGTACAAAATCAGTTTAGCCCGGTAGATTTATATGAAGAAGAATGGATACAATTGAAAACAAACCTATTAATTAGTGATGGGGTTCCTGAAAAGGAGTTCCGAAAGCCTATATTCTTTGGTTTATCTCATTAAAATTCAATGAATTAATTTTATAATGATCTGAAATAGGTCTCACTGGCAAAATTAAATTGTTTTTGTTATCATTCGGATTTAAAATGAATTTGGTTGTTTTAAAGTGAAGGTAGTTGATTCCGGATCCGCATCAGCAACTGCATTTTTAGTCATTGTCTTAGAGTAAAATGTTGATAACTTTTATTAGAATTATTTTTAATATTTGGTGGATAAAAATTTGAATTTTCATTTAAGATTTAGTAATAGCAATTGGCATTAGCCAAAGCCGGTTTAGAAGTTGAATTATCCGGCAATGGATAAATTTGCAACAAACCCAGCAGATTACGCAGATGAAATATTATTCCTATATTCATTCCTTCATTTAAAAACCTTCAATGAAAAATTATACCTATACCCTGTTTATCATATTCATCGTAATAGTTGCTTATTTGTTTCCTACTTATTTTCAGCAAGTTGGCGGAGTGAAACTCACCAAACTTATACCCTATATGCTTATGGTAATCATGTTTGGTATGGGGACTACGATGACTAAAGATGATTTTTTGGGCATTATACAGAACCCAAAAGGGGTATATGTAGGATTAATCTGCCAGTTTTTATTTATGCCTTTGGTGGGGTATTCCCTTACTAAAATTTTTGATTTTCCGGCGGAGATTGCAGCAGGTATCATTTTGATTGGCTCCAGCCCAAGTGGATTGGCATCTAATGTAATGGCTTATATTGCCAAAGCCAATGTAGCCCTGTCGGTCACCATTACTTCTTGCGCTACTTTAATGGCCCCTGTACTTACTCCGTTTTTTATGAAATTTTACGGCGGTGGCCTGGTAGCAGTTGATTTTTGGGGTATGATGTGGGATATTACCAAAATAGTGATACTTCCGATACTGATAGGCTATTTAATCAATACGTACTTAAAATCAATTGCCAAACGATTACAATCTATCTTACCTTACCTGTCTATGTTTGGCATAGGATATGTGATACTTTCAGTTACTGCGGCAGGACATGATTCATTGGCAAAAGTGGGTGGCCTGCTTTTATTGGCCGTATTTATACATAATATTATGGGGTTTGTATTAGGATATTTTACAGCCAGGAAACTGTTTAGCTTGCCTGAGCAGGATGCACGTACTGTCGCAATAGAAACAGGATTGCAAAATGGTGGTTTAGCTTCAGCCCTTGCTCTGCAAATGGGAAAAGTAGCTACCGTCGGATTAGCAGCCACATTATTTGGCCCACTAATGAATATTACCGGATCCATTTTGGCTAGTTTCTGGAGCAGAAGTATTCCTAAATGATTGGACGGTCAATGATATAGCATTGGTATGATTGTGGTGTATACCTGATTCTTTTTTTGACCAATTTATTTTGGTATCATACCTGGTATAAACAAATTCTATTTTTTTATAAATTTTGCTGCCCCCAGATCGCTTTTTAGAATATACACTCCATTCGCCAGGTTGGATATGTCTACTTCAGTGGTATTTCCCCGCAGAATTAATTGGCCTTGCATAGAATATATTTGCCATTGTTTTACACTTGGTAAATTGAGATTGTGGATTGCCGGATTGGGAAATATTCTAAGCGAAGTCAGACTTAGGGAGTGGTCGGCAGCAGGGGTGGCATTGGAGGGTAGTATAAATTGATTCAACCACCTCCAATGATAGGTAGCACCATGAATTGGATGGTTGATGCCATTGGGATATTCATGTTCCAGGTTTTTTACTTCTACCAGGTAAAATAGATTTTGCGGATCACCGGATTTACCTCTGAATATGGCAGCTTGTATGGAATTCGTATCACCAAGGGTAGTATAGTTTTTGTCATTCAATTGAAATGAATTTACATATGGACTTACCTGAGCAAAATAGAGTACAGGGTATGCCGCATATAATACCTCGAATCCCATTGGTACCGCCCCAGTAATATTAATGGCCTTCAACATTCTTTCATCTTTGTTACCAAACATCAACATTACTGGGAGTTTTCGTTTAGGAATCAATACCGTATCCCTGGGCAATGCGCCTCCACCACCGCAGCTGATACTGGCTGCAATTTTGTCACTCAATTCAATGGCTGTCCTGGTTGCTGCAAACTCCCCCCCGTTGGAAAATCCTACCGTATAAATTCTTTTCTGATCTATTTTAAACCGTGAACTCATTTGTTGAAGAATGGTATTGACAAACAAGACATCATCCTTCAATTTTTGATTGGGACAAAATGTATTTCCGGAGTGTCCGTTATTCCATTGTGATAATATACTTTGTACTCCATTTTCTATCACACAATATTTCAATGAAGATGGATAGACCATTATAATATTGGCTGTATCAGCTACTTCATTCCATCCTGAAATATTATACATAAGTTCTCCATCATGGCCTCCACCGTGAAAAAACATCACCATGGGTATGGGTTTGGTACTGTCGTAATGGGCAGGTAAATGAATAAAATACTCCCGATCCACTCCTTCCACTTTGGTTACTACTTTGATTTTTTTCCCTTCAACACCATTTTCTTCCAATGTATATTTTTTTAGCCATTCCCAATGATTAGCAGGGGCCCAGTTAGGATAGTTATGCCCTAGGTCTTTTACAAATACATACTTAAATTCGTGATTGTCTTTTGTATCAATAGGAAGATAGGTGGTGCTAACAGCAAAGTTAGTATCACCTACGATACCGGTATGTTTGGGATGTAGACCAAAATTATGCGTTACATTATTTGCAATTCTATAGTGCTTTCCATTTAAATAGGGAAGTCCTGGTGTGGAAATGAGGGTATCAAATAAATTCATGGGCACTTCAGGAAACCCGGGCCCAACATTCCCGGGTCCATAATCCCGGTTGCCAACCTGAAACAAAAATGGGAGTTTTCTCTTTGGAACATAGATTGTATCTAAAAAAAAGGACGAAGCATTACCGCATACTGCCGCTAATACATCACTCATTTCTATGCTGCATTTAGCAGCCATTTGTCCACCATTGCTGAATCCATTAAGATAAATTCGTTTTGCATCTATTTTGTATTTGCCCTTTATCTCATCAATCACCTTTCTTAAAAATTTTATATCATCGAAGCCGGCCTCGCCCGCTTGAAATGTCCATTCTGCATCAGGAAGGGTGTTCCATTTTGTAATATTTTTCAATTCACCATTATCATTAATCTTGTAACGGAGTGAACTGGGAAACAAAGCTATAAACCCTTCTTTTTCAGAAAGCTCCACCCATCCCGATGACTGGTACATCACCTCGCCATCCCCTCCGGTACCATGTAACATAAATACTAATGGTACTGACTTACTGCTGTCATAATTTGTGGGTATATGGATAAAATACTCTCGGTCTTTGCCATCTACTTTTGTGATGACCTGCAGTTTGGTGCCGGCATGTAAAAATGTGTTGCTTAAACATAGTAGTACAACCAATGCCAATTTATATAAATACCTGAATGAAGATTGCATAAATGAATTAAAATTATAAAGTAAAAGTATGGTGAGGTCCCTGGTGTTCTGTCACCCTAAAGGGTAATATTTTGGAGGGTTGGTTCTTTTTTAGCATTAACATCACCACATGGACAATATACTCAACTATGCTCTTCACTGCCATACTACTTCTGAAAAAGTAAAATCCAGACAGGGAAGTTCAGGATAAGCGAGGCCATGTCTGCCAGGATTGAGCCAGATTTGATTTCTGCTTCCTTACCTTCTGCTTACCTTTCACACAAGATTTTTTAAACTGAAAAGGGTAAGTTTTGAGTTCAATAAAGCAATGACCTGTTCCCTGGCTAAAAGTTCCTTTTGTTACTACTAAATACTTACTCTATGATTTTGAAAATTTACTTGGCTCTATCAGTATTCAGCTTTCTGGAATCTACTGCTGAAATGGAGGATACTAAAGAAAATGACTACACCGATACTGCTATTATATCCATCATTCCGATCTGATACTTTTTGCAGGACTGGCTAATGCAGCCCTGATGGCCTGAACTCCAACAGTAACCAAAGCAATACTTAATATGGTAGCCCCAGCCAATCCGAACACCCACCATTTAATCTCAATTCGATAAGCATAATCAGCCAGCCATTTATTCATAAGCCAATAAGCTATAGGACTTGAAATTACAAACGCTATAGCCACCAAAATCAAAAAATCTTTTGACAGTAAGGTCACCACATTGGCAACCGTAGCACCTAAAACTTTTCTCAATCCCAACTCTTTGGTGCGGGAAGAAGCCATATAACTTACCAGGCCAAACAAACCTAGGCAAGAAATAAAAATAGTGAGGCCAGCAAATAAATTCGCAAGCCTTCCAGTTCTTTTTTCATCCGAATACTTTTTTTCATATTCGGTGTCGACAAAAGTATAATTAAAGGGATATTCTGGGTTAAATTTTTTGAAGATCAATTCAGCAGCCGCTAAAGATTCACTCATTGGTTTATCCTCTTTATATTTCACATGTATCACCTGAAACCAGGATTTAGCTCCCTGGATAAGGGTAGGCACTATAGGCCTGTATGGAGACCGTAAAATAAAATCCTTCACCACACCTATTATATGCCAATCTTCCCCTGAGTCATTAATAGTTTTACCAATGGCTTGTTCGGCATGGCTCAAGCCCAGAAGTTTTAATAATGATTCGTTTATAAGTGCTGCATTAGAATCTGTTTTGTAGGTTTTTAAATCCATGTCCCTTCCGTCTACGATCTGTAACCCCAGTGTTTTTGTCACAGCTTCATCTGCACTAAAGCGGTCTATCAGGGTTTTATTATCAGGGTCTTTACCTTCCCATTCCATTCCATTGGAATTGCTCCATCCTTCGGTAATGGGTGACATCGTTTTGGTAACGGAGCTAGCTAAACCCGTATTGATCAATTCATTTTTTATGAGAAAGTAATTTTTCTCTATATCTCCCTCCATCATATGGTATACCAACCGGTCTTTATCAAACCCGGTATCTCTGGATTGTGCATATTTAATTTGCTGACTGATAACTAAAGTGGCTATGATCAAAATTACCGAAAACGCAAATTGACCTACCACCAATACCTTGCGTGGTGTAATAAGGGCATGTACTTTCTTAAAGGTTCCTTTTAAAACTAAAACAGGCTTAAAAGAAGATAAAAATAAAGCGGGATAACTTCCGGCTAACAACCCGGTAAATACAATAAATAGCATAGCCACTCCGAAGAGCATATAATTATCCATTTCGATTGTAAGATTCTTATTTATCAATTCATTAAAAAAGGGTAATAATCCGAGTATCATAAAATAGGCAATGCCGCCCGCAATGCAGGATATCAAAATGGACTCTATCAAAAACTGCTTTATCAATGCAATTCGTAAAGCGCCAACAACTTTTCTGATACCCACTTCTTTAGCTCGTTTTTCACTTTTGGCGGTACTGAGATTCATAAAATTTACACAGGCAATAATCAAAAGAAGCAGGGCCACGGCAATAAATGTTTTTACCAATACTATCCTTCCTCCGGATTCAATTCCATTTTTAAATACACCATGCAACCTGCTGCGGGTAATAGGATATAAAAAAGTTTCCAATTGGGGTTCATCTTTGTCATATCTGCTTCTCAGGTTTTTTATTTTTTCCTGCAGTGTGGAAACATTTACATTTTCTCGGAGCAAAGCATAAGTCGTAGTAGAATTATTTCCCCAATAGGTATCATCCCCGCCAATTTGAGTAAGAAACCTCCAGGGTACCAGACATTCAAAAGCAAAGGAAGTATTATTTGGCAGCTGATCCAGTACTCCACTAACCTTGAAATCATATTGGTTGTCCAATTTTACCATTTTACCAATTGGGTCCAGATCCCCAAATAATTTTGTTGCCAGCTCTTTGCCTATGACCACTGAACTAGGGTCATTCATGCAGGTATGTTTATCTCCTGTTATTAAGGGAAATGAAAACACTTCAAGAAAGCCGGAGTCTACAATGTTACAATTTGCTTTTATTCGTTTGTTTTCAAACGTGAATAAGATTGGAAATTCATAATTTACCCTAACGGTTTTCTCTATTTCATCATAATCTTTTTTTAATACGCTGGCCATGATCTTGGGTGTCACGTTCCAGTTACTTATTTTCCCCTGGTGTATGTTTTTGTTCCATACTTCGAAGATTCTGTCTTTGTTTTGATGAAATTGCTCAAAGCTGTATTCATACTGGACCCATAATAGTATAAACGCAGCGGCTGCCATTCCTATGGCCAGCCCCAGAATATTTATCAAAGAAAACATCTTGTTTTGAAGAATACTTCGCCACGCTATTTTTACATAATTTTTGATCATATTAGCAATTTTTAATCATCTATTTAAGACAGACCTGTTTCCAGGAAGAGCCAGGCGCTTTTTGTAAATAGTATATTCATGTAGTGTACCAAAATTTAAATACGCTGAGAATCAATTAAATAACAATGAAATTCATCAAAAAAAGTGTTCGAAATCGTACAGTGGATGTCTAATGCGAATAAGAGCATACCATTCGGGTGACAAATCAATCAGTCACTATAGATAATTTGGTGATAAAAAGTTATCCTTCCTTTTAATAAACTAATCTACCTATTCTTCTTTTTCTTCCATTTCCGCATGGTCTTTTTATCGTATTTGCATGCTGAAGGATTGTGATGTATAAAATAATCCTTATAATTTAAAGAAGCAATGTCCATACATCCATCCAAATTGAGCAATTCCACTTTTCGAAATTCAATAGGATGACTTTCACTCTGAAGTGATATTGTACCTCCGGTTAATAATGTACCGTCCCGCTTGGCCATCGGGTCAAAACCATTTACCACTCCACCTCCTATTTGTGGTTTTTCGTATGATAGCACCAGAGACCCATTTACATAATGCTCAATCAATGAATCACCCAATACCCGCACTTCTGCCCTTACCCATTGATCACCATCGTAAGTAAAAGACTTGGAATTAATGCAATGATCAGTAATAAGTTTGCCATTCATTACCACATGAGTGCCGGGAGTGCATAAGTTTGCAGTAGTGCGCACTGTACCATTTCCACGACCACCTAAAAGCTGCACTTCGATAGAAATGGGAAAGTCCTGGTCTTTTAGCATTGTGATGGGTGATTGTCCATGGACCATAATACCACTGTTTCGAAATGCCCAATCGGGGCCCTCTTTGGCCTGATCCCCAACGAAACGGTATTCAGTAGCTATTACGTAGTATGAGTATGAATTTTTATAAAATAGATGACCGAACCTTTCTTTAAAACTATCATATCCATCATAGGCTACCTTGATCATGCCATCATCCACCCTAAACGTATTGCCAAAATTTTCATTTAAATCAAATCCTCTTATTTTCATTTGCCATCCCGATAAGTCTTTACCATTGAATAGCTGTTGCCATTCATGAGCTGGTACTTTGGGTATTTGGGCAAATCCGCTCATGACAGAAATCATCACTATAACCCATGCAGCGATTGTTTTCATGATAGATAATTATTGATTTATTAAATGAAGATAATGGATACTATCTTTAGTTTCATAATATTTATTTTATGAAAAAACGGTTACTCTTATTCCTTTTACCTTTTCACCTGATCAGTCAGGATATCTCCATGGCTCATTTTAAGAAATATCCTTTTCCTACTGAATTGACAGGCTCACTTACCGGTAGCAAAATAGCCTTTGCCCTTGATGAGCAAGGAAGGAGAAATGTTTATGTGGCTGAAGGCCCTGATTACAAAGCCAGAAAAGTTACCCATTTTACAAATGATGATGGACAGGAAATCACCCATCTTAGGATTTCTCCCGATGGTAATTGGGTGATATTTGTTCGCGGGGGAGATCATGGATCTAATTGGGATGATGCACTCCCAATGAATCCGGCGGGTGATGCCCAACCATTCCGTGTAAAAATTGCAAGTGTCCCGTTTGCCGGCGGTGAAGTAAAATATTTATCGGAAGGTGACTATCCTGTTATACATCCGGATAGCAAATCAATTTATTTTATCAAAGGTGGTCAGGTCTGGACTTCATCAATAGATAGTATTGATTCTAAAAATGTTTTTATCACACGAGGTACCGTGAGTAATTTAGAATGGAATAAGTCGGGTACATCATTGCTTTTTGTAGCTGACAGGAGCGATCATTCCATCATTGGAGTCTATACCAACAACCAAGTAAAATGGATTAGCCCATCTTTCACCAGGGATGAATCCCCTCGGTGGTCTCCTGATGGCGACAAAATATCATTTGTACGAAGACCCGGAATTGGAGGATCGCCTGATTCTATGCTGAGACGGTCTCATAATCCATGGAGTATTTATATCTCCGATGTAAATACGAACCAATCTACTTTATTATGGAAAGCTCCAACTACTCTGAGGGGATCAGTACCTACTACTCATGGTGGATATAATCTGCATTGGGCTGCGAAAGACAGAATCGTGTTTCTATCTTATCATGATGGGTGGCCTCATTTGTATTCTATACCTTCATCGGGTGGAAAAGAAACTGTATTGACACCAGGTGAGTTTATGTGTGAGCACATCACACTCAGTAATGATGGGAAATTTCTGACATTTAGTGCCAATACCGGCCCAGATAAATTGGATTTGGAGAGAAGGCATGTGGCCATGGTAAGTGTGGATAAAGCGGACATGCGCATAATCACTCCCGGGGATGGAAACGAATGGATGCCCATATTAATAGATAATAATAATACAGTAGCATTCATTGCCTCATCAGTACAATCCTCTCCACTGCCGGCAATAAAAAAATGGTCATCAAATGAAGGCATTCAATTAATTGGCACTGAATTAATACCTATGGATTTTCCAAAAGAAAAATGGATCACGCCCAAACAAGTGATTTTTACTTCACCCGATGGTATTAAAGTTCATGCTGACCTTTTTGTCCGGGATGATGGCAATACAAAGAAACCGGGAATAGTATACATACATGGAGGCCCACCACGACAAATGTTGCTTGGATGGCATTATTCTGATTATTATTCTAATGCATATGCATCTAATCAATACCTGGCTAGTCAGGGCTTTGTGGTATTAGCGGTAAATTATAGATTGGGTATAGGATATGGTTATGAATTTCATCAGGCACCAAAATCAGGAATGAATGGTGCTTCCGAATATCTTGATATCAAAGCCGCCGGTGAGTGGCTTTCGAGGCAACCTTTTGTAGATGCATCCCGGATAGGTGTATATGGAGGGTCCTATGGTGGTTTTCTTACAGCCTTGGCTTTGGCCAAAGATTCAAAGCTATTTAAAGCTGGAGTTGATATTCACGGGGTACATGACTGGGGAATATCCCGTAATTTACTTAACCTTTTTGATGGCAAGACTGAAAAAGCGCCGGATTATGACCTGGCAATTAAAACTTCATGGTTATCCTCTCCGGTGGCCTATATTAATACCTGGAAGTCCCCCGTACTGATCATTCATGCTGATGATGATCGTAACGTACGTTTTAATCAAAGCACTGACCTCATCAACAGGCTTTCAAAAAAAGGTGTTCCATTTGAAACTATGATGATTGTAGATGATAGCCATCACTGGATGAAATGGGAAAACGCAGTAAATGTGCATCAGGCCGTTGCCGATTATTTCAAAAAGAAATTGATGAATTAGAAATCGAATACTCTTTATTGGCCGGAAATAGCAACTTTCTTATTTTTTTTCTATCCGTTTTGGGCTGATAATCAGGTACTTTAATTAAAAATTGGCTTTAGAGTGAAAAAAAATACTTATACCTATTGACAAAATTAACAGTGTAAAGTATATTTGCACCATAATTACTATTAATGGG
>CAYNIG010000030.1:0-3698 GCA_964396995.1 uncultured Saprospiraceae bacterium
TTGATCTGGGTTGTAAAACAAAGCCCTTTCAGGGCTGGCAAAAAGGATTCTATATATGATAAATTCTTCTTCTACCCATTGACTAATCTCAACTTCTACTGTGTTTAAAATGGAATAAAACAACTAAGCCCTTGCAGGGCTATTGACCAATTCTTCATTCTACATCTTCTTTATATATTAGTGATCCCACATTTGCACATTTCCTGTATTTGTCATATACCCGCATCACCTGATGTCGTCCGAGTGGCTACTTGATAAATTTCAATGTAGAAAAATAAAATCACCCCCTATCTTGCGTCATCAATGGCCACCAATCCGTATATCAATCTGCTCCGTACTGCGTGGCGATATGCAAAAGGAGAACGTAAAAAATACCTGCGCACCTACAGTTTTTTTGCCTGCAGTTACCTGACTGAAGCGGTAAAGCCATTGCTCTACGGATGGATGATAAATGGTATTCAAAGGCATGGCACTGAAATAATTCATTATGCCTGGAAATATGCTGCTGCTTATCTGCTACTCAAAATGATTGAATGGGCTTTTCACGGACCGGCAAGAGTATGGGAGCGCAGCCTCGCCTTTAATCTTTCGAGAAATTTTAAGATGGAGCTCTATCATGAAGCCTTGCATTTGCCGGTAAAATGGCATCAGGATCATCACAGTGGAGTGATCATAAGCCGCATAAGCAAAGCCTATGAGGCTCTGAAAAATTTTTTCCAGGATGGATTTATGTTTTTTTATGCCCTGGCCAAATTTGTCGTTTCATTCACTGCCATGCTTTATTTTTCTCCCTTATTCGGGGCAATAGGCCTGGCCATGGGCTTACTTACCATCTGGTTTATTTTTTTATTTGACCGGCCCCTGATAAAATACCTGCACGAGACCAATGAAAAAGAACACCTGGTATCATCCAATTTATTTGACAGCCTGTCTAATATCCATACCGTAATCACCTTGAGGTTGCAATCTCAAATGCACAAAGGATTATTCAAGCAAATACAACAGGTATGGCCACCTTTTCTTAAAAACATTACCTTGAACGAATGGAAATGGTTTATAGCCGATACGTTGGTAGCCATGATCTATGCAATTATAATATTTGGATATATCTACCAGGAATACCAACCCGGCACTGTATTTTATATAGGTGGATTAGTGGCCCTGGTATCGTACGTACACCAATTCACTTCTGTATTTCACGATATAGCCTGGCAATACAACCAGATCGTGCGATACAATACTGATGTGTTGTCTGTGCGCGGGATGCAGGAGGATTATAAAAGCATTCATTCCATCGCCTCAGATGCTCAAAGCCTTGAAAACTGGAATACCCTAAATATATTTGATTTAAACTATTCTCATCAGATAGTAGTGGATGATAAAGTAAAAGATCATAATCTGCATGGAATTCACTTACAACTTACGAAAGGAAAACGCATTGCTATAATTGGAGAAAGTGGTAGTGGAAAATCTACTTTATTGGCTGTGCTCAGAGGATTGTATTCACCCCTGCACGGTACCAAACTGGTGAAGGATCAGCATACTCAGGTTGGTTTTGAATCGATACACGATCAGGTAACATTGTTTCCGCAAGACCCGGAGATATTTGAAAATACCATCCGCTATAATATCACGCTGGGACTGGATTACTCTGATGATGAAATAAAGAAAGCTTGTGAGACTGTAGCCTTCCAGGATGTCATAGACCAGTTGCCAAACAAACTGGAAAGCAGTATCAAAGAAAAAGGGGTGAACCTTTCAGGAGGACAAAAACAACGATTGGCACTGGCCAGAGGTGTATTGGCCGCTGAGACCAGTGAAATCATTCTGATGGATGAGCCCACCAGCAGTGTAGATCCCAAGACCGAACTCTTGATTTATAATAGATTATTCACCATGTTTAAAGATAAAGTAATGGTTTCGGCGCTTCATCGCCTTCACCTGCTTGAATATTTTGATTATATATATGTGATGGATGATGGCAAAATCGTGGAGGAAGGCACCAGTAAGGATTTGAAAGCCAATGGTATTTTGTTTAACGAATTGTGTAGACATTTAGAGGTGGAAAATGGATAATTGAAGGGATTCTTTACTGTTAATTCTCATTTTGCCGGGTACAGAGGCGATAGGTTGACTTCAGCGAAGTCATATAGTATAGGTCTTCCCCTTTTTTATGCAAAAGTTTCGGATTAGAATCATAATAAAATCTTACCGCTTCCCGGATAAATTCTGTTGTATAAAAATCTAAGCCAGTAAAATGAGAATCAGGCACATTTAGAAGCCGAGTGATCAGAAATTACTCAGCATGGGTCGCAATTTGATAAAATATATATTACCTTTTCCCAAAATTAAAAGCAGTACTCTTTACAATGGCATCTATCAAAATATTTACATTCAATCCATTCCAGGAAAATACCTATGTCGTATATGAAGGGTCAGAAGCCTGGATCATAGATCCGGGGTGCTCCAATGGCAATGAAAGAAAAATGCTGGAGTCGTTTTTAAAAAAAGAATCACTTACCCCTATAAGCATAATAAATACACACTGTCATATTGATCACGTGATCGGAAATAAATGGTGCAAAGAAACGTACGGCATACCACTTTATATACCGGATGGCGAGCAACCTGTACTTGAAAGATTGGTAGATGTGGGTAAAATGTATAATTTCCCGGTTGAGGCTTCTCCCCTGCCGGATCATTTGATGTATCATGATGGTCAGATGATACTGGGAGGAAAGGAATGGAGGTTGATATCCGCACCGGGGCATTCACCTGCAAGCATTTGTCTGTATAGTGCAGATGACCATACCCTGATAGCAGGAGATGTGTTATTTTTTGAATCCATTGGCCGTACCGATCTGCCCGGTGGCAATCATCAAAGATTATTGGATAGTATTACCAATCAATTATTTCCATTGCCGGATCATACCGTGGTGTATCCCGGTCATGGCCCATCTACCACCATCGGCCACGAAAAAATACACAACCCATTTTTGATTTAGGCTTTATACCACTACCTTGCCCAAAAATATAAAAAGCATGGCAAGAATAGTGACGCTGGAATCCATAGACAACCCATACCGATGCCTTATATCCAATGGTGTACACAGCTGGTATGCCGATGAGCCGGAGTATAATGGTGGAGGAGATAGTGCTCCATCACCAGGTGAACTATTATTAGCCGCAGTAGGCAGCTGCGCCACCATTACCTTGCGCATGTATGCAAAAAGAAAGGAATGGCCGGTGGAGAAAATCGAAATTGAGCTAAAGCTGGAAGAAATCAAAACAGAATCAGGATCAGTTGTAAACCGCATTACTGAAAAATTACAAGTAAAAGGAAATCTCGACGAAGATCAGATAAACAGGCTAAAAACATTAATACCTAAATGTCCCATAGCCAGAGTGGTGACCGGCCCGGTGGAGATCATGATAGGGTGAGAGTAGACAAAATTTATTTCTATTCTATATCATCTCATTTTATTTTATTATGTGGTATATCACCGGGTGATTCAAAATCCAGTTTCCGTGCATTTTTACACCTGAGCTTTTTGCACTGTTAAAAAATTCTGCCGGCTATAAGTTATGAGTTGTATATCGGAATAAACTGTTGGTAATGCAAATGATTTTACTTCCAGGTATGCCCACCAATTTAGCAAGGAGAAATCCTTAGAAAATTCGATACTCAAATTAATGTA
>CAYNIG010000030.1:3798-25729 GCA_964396995.1 uncultured Saprospiraceae bacterium
CCCACCAATTTAGCAAGGAGAAATCCTTAGAAAATTCGATACTCAAATTAATGTATATTGTTTATTGACCGGAATGATCACCAAACAAATCATTCAATACCAATTGATTTTGTACTAATTCACTATAATATTCATTATGCGACACACCAAAGGTTGTGATCATTAAATACGATCAGCTTTGATTCAGTAGCTTGTAAAAAAATGTTCTACTATTTTTAAGCTCATCATTGCGCCCGATTAATACCATGACCCTACAAAGTACACCTTTATACTTAAAATAGCCAGCCGAATTTGCCTTTTTTTATCAAATTTGGCTGGCTATTTCCATATTTATTATGGTCTGGTCAACGTATGAAAAAGGCCGTCTTTGCAGACAGCCTTTTTTACAATAGAAGTGCATTGAATTAATTTACGATACCATCAATTTTGTTTGATCAATACCCGGTGGATTTTTGAACCATCGAGAATGGAATTAATAAAATAGGTTCCACCCCGGTAGTTTTCACCAAATTGTATGGTTTGGTTGGTATTGGCTTTTATCGTTTCTACTTTTCTGCCCAATACATCAGTGATCGTCAAATCGAATTCGATCTGATCGGTTGCATTTATTTTGAAAGTAAATGCTTTACTGGAAGGATTGGGATAGAGCTCTATACTCACTTGATCCTTTGTCGTTATTTTACCACCGGTTTTTTGTATCAATGCTTCAAAACATTCCGGATGATTTAATTGTACAGTATCAGCCAAAGAAATACATCCTGTAGCATTTGATTTTACTTTAATTAAATAAATGCCGGGAACAAGAGATGATTTATTCCTACCGGTTTGAAAACTAATACCTCCATCAAAACTATACGTATGACCTGATGTAGGATTAGACACCGTGATGGTGCCTGTAGGAGTTTCACAGGTTGGTAAAGTTGTTACGCTGGCAATGGGTGCGGCAGGTGCATCAGGGAATACATTCCCGATCTCTACAGGTACCAGGCTGGAAACACAACCCGTAGTATTCGATTTTACAGCTACCATATATTGCCCTGGTGCCAAAGAATCCATCACTCTACCGCTCTGGAAAGTATTACCTCCATCAAAGCTGTATTTATGACCCGAGGTCGGATTGGTCACTGTAATCTTTCCATAGGGAAGGCTACAGGTGATGGCTGTCACCGACACTACTGGTGGAGCAGGTGCATCAGGTAAAACATTACCGATCTCCACAGGTACCAGGCTGGAAACACAACCCGTAGTATTCGATTTCACAGCTACCATATATTGCCCTGGTACTAAAGAATCCATCACTCTACCGCTCTGGAAAGTATTACCACCATCAAAGCTGTATTTATGACCTGTGGTCGGATTGGTCACTGTAATCTTTCCATAGGGAAGGCTACAGGTGATGGCAGTCACAGTTAGTTCTGGAGCAGCAGGTGCATCGGGTAATACATTCCCGATCTCTACGGGTACCATGCTGGAAACACAACCCGTGGTATTCGATTTTACGGCCACCAGGTATTGCCCAGGTACTAAAGAATCCATCACTCTACCGCTCTGGAAAGTATTACCCCCATCAAAACTGTATTTGTGACCCGAGGTTGGATTGGTCACTGTAATCTTTCCATAGGGCAGGCTACAGGTGATGGCAGTCACAGTTAGTTCCGGAGCAGCAGGTGCATCAGGTAGTATATTTCCAATCTCTATTGGTACCAGGCTGGAAACACAACCGGTAGTATTCGATTTTACGGCCACCAGGTACTGGCCTGGTGCCAAAGAATCCATCACTCTACCGCTCTGGAAAGTAATACCTCCATCAAAACTATATTTATGACCTGAGGTCGGATTGGTCACCGTAATCTTTCCAAAAGGAAGGCTACAGGTAATGGGAGTCACAGATACTTCCGGTGCAGTCGGTGCTGCAGGTAAAGATCCAATGATAATATGTACCGGCTGAGAGATACAGCCTGTAAGATTACTTTTTACCAATACTGCATATGAGGTCTCCGGTGATAAACCTGATTTTACTCTACTGCTTTGAAAACTAATACCCCCATCAAAACTATAGGTATGCCCTGATGTAGGATTGGATACCGTAATGGTCCCTGTAGGTGTGGTGCAGTTGGGTTGAGATGTTACGCTAGCCTCAGGTGTAGCCGGCGCATCAGGTAATACACTCCCAATCTCCACTGGTACCAGGCTGGAAACACAGCCGGTGGTATTCGATTTTACAGCCACCATATATTGGCCAGGTACTAATGAATCCATCGTTCTACCGGACTGGAAAGTAAGACCCCCATCAAAGCTGTATTTATGACCAGAAGTAGGATTGGTCACTGTAATCTTTCCATAGGGTAGGCTACAGGTAATGGGAGTCACGGCTACTTCCGGAGCAGCAGGTGGGGTCGGAATAGAGCCAATAGTAAAGCTAAGTGACTGAGATAAACATCCGGTGACATTATTTTTTACTATCACCACATAGGTAGTATTAGCGAGTAATCCGGACTTGACCCTGCTGGTTTGAAAACTAATACCCTCATCAAAACTATAAGTATGCCCTGATGTGGGACTGGAAACTGTAATGGTGCCGGTGGGACTAGTGCAGCTGGGTTGGCTGGTCACACTGGCTGTAGGTACAGGTAAAGGATTAATGGTAAGGATTAATTTTTCCAACTGACAACCATTCAATACAGAGTCTTGTGTACTATTATTATAGGTTATTCCATTTACCATCCATGTATAACTTCCGCAATTTGTAATCGTAGTTATATTGGCTGGAGGTGGATTTACTGTTACAGTAAATGAACAGGTAGCTTTTGCTCCTGATCCATCCGTAGCAGAAAATGTATTGGTAGTCATACCTATTGGAAACAAACCACCGGAGGCAATGCCCGATTCCTGTATAACTGATATACCACAATTATCTTGTGCAGTTATCTTACCATAGGTATATACTGCTCCACAGACATTTACATCTTTATTAATGGTCACATTAGCGGGACAAGTAATCACCGGTTTTTGGGTATCGACTACTGTCACGGTAAACGAACAAAAAGCTGATTCCCCCGCATTATTTGTTACTGTAAAAGTATTGGTAGTAATGCCTATAGGAAATATAACTCCACTTGCCAATCCTGCTGATTGTCTAGTATAAGGTGGACAACCACCAATACCAACAGGAGTGATATAGTTTACTATGGATCCGCATTCATCTTTCGGAGCCATCACACTTATGTTGGCAGGGCAGGTGATGGCAACCGCTAAATTGGCAATTACAGCGACCGTAAAATTGCAGGATGCAGTTTTCCCAAAAAAGTCTGTTGCTGTAAATGTATTGGTAGTAGTACCTTTCGGAAACGATGACCCGCTTGGTAGGCCAGCGGTAAGTGTAATGGTAGGAGCAAAACAATTGTCTGTACCCGTAGCATTCGCAAACGTTACTACTGAGGTACATGAATATATCGGTGCGAAAACAGTTATATTTGAAGGGCAAATAACCACAAGCTTTTGGGTATCCACTACTGTTACGGTAAAAGAACAAGTCGATTTATTACCAGATGAATCAGTGACTTCAAATATATTATTGGTAGTACCTATTGGAAATTGGCTACCTGAGCTCAAGCCACTGATTTGTGTTATTGTTTCATATCTACATACTAATTCGGGTAATGGATAACTATACGTTTTCCCACATACATTCTCATCATTCATAAGCACAATGTTTGATGGACAAGAAAAAATAATGGGCTTGACTGTATCGATAACATTTAATGTAAAACTACATGTTGAAAAATTTCCTGACGGATCCTGTACTTTCCAGGTAACGGTTCCGGATTCAGTGCTCGTGCCAGGTAACATTCCATCTAATCTGATGCCATTACTTTCAACTATATATGAGCGTGAATAGCTCCCACAATTTTCATTAATTTTAGATTGATCAGGATACAACAAATTAGAATTATCATTTACCCCACCATTCACGGCAGAAAAGATACAATTCGCATATATAACCATATTATTTGGGCAAATAATCACCGGCTTTTGCGTATCTCTAACTTCCACATTAAATGTACAAGTAGATTTATTCCCTGATGCATCAGTAGCTTCAAATACATTAGTAGTAATACCTAACGGGAATTCACTACCAGAGCTCAGGCCACTTAATTTAGAGATTGTAGTTCCTGTACAATTATCTGTCACCGTAGGATTTGTAAAAGTGTATACTGCCCCACATTTATTGATATTATTATCTATGGTCACATTTGAAGGGCAAGTAATCACAGGCTTTTGAGTATCGACCACTGCCACGGTAAATAAGCAAGTCGCTCTATTGCCATATGAATCTGTGGCTTCAAATACATTAGTAGTGATACCTAGCGGAAATTCACTACCTGAGCTCAGACCACTTAATTTAGTGATTGTAGTTACTGTACAATTATCTGTTCCGGTTGGATTAGTATAATTATATATTGCTCCACATTTATTTATATCATTATATTTGATCACACTTGCGGGGCATACGATCACTGGCTTTTGGAGGTCTCTAACTGTCACGGTAAATGAACAAGTCGCTTTATTGCCAGAGGCATCCGTAGCTTCATATACATTTATAGTGGTACCTACCGGGAATAAGCTACCAGAGCTCAGTCCACTTATTTGTGCTACTGTTACTGCTGAGCAATTATCAGCCCCAGTAGGAGTAGAATAGTTATATACAGCTCCACATTTATTTATATCATTATCTATTGTCACATGAGCAGGGCAGGTAATGGTAGGCTTTGCTGTATCTTTTACGGTCAAAGTAAATGTGCAAGTAGAAAAATTTCCAGATCCATCAGTCACTTTTGATTTTATATTATGTATTCCTATTGGGAATATCTCAGCCCTACCTTCAACAATTTCAACCGATAAACTACCCGGACAATTATCATTTGTACTAATGGGATATAAAAAACTAAAACCTGTATAATAAGTACAATCGTTTGTGCTTACTGTTAAATTTTCACGGCATACAATGGTAGGCTTTTGAGTATCCCTTACTGTAACCATAACTGAACAACTAGATTTATTACCAGAGGCATCCGTAGCTTCAAATACATTAGTAGTAGTTCCTAACGGGAATTCACTTCCCGAACTCAGACCAATTATTTGTGTGATGGTAGATCCTGTACAATTATCTGTCACCGTAGGATTTGTAAAAGTGTATACTGCCCCACATTTATTGATATTATTATCTATGGTCACATTTGAAGGGCAAGTAATCACAGGCTTTTGAGTATCGACCACTGCCACGGTAAATAAGCAAGTCGCTCTATTGCCATATGAATCTGTGGCTTCAAATACATTAGTAGTGATACCTAGCGGAAATTCACTACCTGAGCTCAGACCACTTAATTTAGTGATTGTAGTTACTGTACAATTATCTGTTCCGGTTGGATTAGTATAATTATATATTGCTCCACATTTATTGATATCATTATATTTGATCACACTGGCCGGGCATACGATCACTGGCTTTTGGAGGTCTCTTACTGTCACGGTAAATGAACAAGTAGATTTATTTCCTGATGCATCCGTAGCTTCAAATGCATTGGCAGTAGTACCTACCGGAAATAAGCTACCAGAGCTCAGTCCACTTATTTGTACTACAGTTACTGTTGAGCAATTATCTGTCCCAGTAGCCGAAGAATAATTGTATACTGCGCCGCATTTATTTAAATCATTATTTATGGTTACCAAAGTGGGGCAAGTAATTACCGGTTTTTGTGTATCTCTAACTTCCACAGTAAAAGAACAAGTAGATCTATTGCCCCTAACATCAGTAGCCTCAAAAACATTTGTAGTAATACCTATCGGGAAATTACTACCAGAACTCAAACCACCTGTACGAAAATAAGATACTCCAGGACAATTATCATTTACATTTGGAATGATATAATTTACCAATGCATCACACTGATCTTTATTATTATTTACAATGATATTGGCTGGACACACTATCACCGGTTTTTGAGTATCTCTTACAGTAACTGTAAATGAACAAGTAGATTTGTTACCAGACGGATTAGTTGCTTCAAACACATTAGTAATAGTACCTACCGGGAAACTACTACCTGAGCTCAAACCACTTGTTTTTACCACTACTGCACATTCTGTTGAGGTGGGCGTAATATAATTGTACACAGCTGCACACTTATTTATATCATTATTTATGATTACACTTGCAGGGCATGAGATTTCAGGAATTGCAGTTTCTCTTACAGTAACTGTAAATGCGCAGTTAGTGTTAATCCCTTGAGCACTTCTGGCTGTAAATATATTTGTAGTTGTTCCCAAAGGAAAGCCAGAGCCGCTTGCCAATCCTGCATTTTGACTGGTTAGTACAGTGATACAATTTGCAATTACTTCAGGTGAATTATAATTAACTATTTTGGAATCACAGTTGGTCTCCACGATCATATCAGGTGGGCAGATAATTTTTATATCTTCTTTTACTGCCACGATGAAACTACATGTAGCCATATTGCCACTTTGATCTGTGATCTTATAGGTATTGGTGGTGTTGCCTACTGGAAATGATGATCCGTTGGCCAAGCCGGCGGTTTGTGTAATACTGGTAACCAAACAATTATCATTGCCGGATACTTCGGGATAATATACTACAGCATTACAGCTGTTGATGAGCTGAGTGCGTATCTCCTTGTACACAGGGCAAGTAATTACCGGTTTTTGTGTATCTCTAACTTCCACTGTAAAAGAACAAGTAGATCTATTGCCCCTAACATCAGTAGCCTCAAAAACATTTGTAGTAATACCTATCGGGAAATTACTACCAGAACTCAAACCACCTGTACGAAAATAAGATACTCCAGGACAATTATCATTTACATTTGGAATGATATAATTTACCAATGCATCACACTGATCTTTATTATTATTTACAATGATATTGGCTGGACACACTATCACCGGTTTTTGAGTATCTCTTACAGTAACTGTAAATGAACAAGTAGATTTGTTACCAGACGGATTAGTTGCTTCAAACACATTAGTAATAGTACCTACCGGGAAACTACTACCTGAGCTCAAACCACTTGTTTTTACCACTACTGCACATTCTGTTGAGGTGGGCGTAATATAATTGTACACAGCTGCACACTTATTTATATCATTATTTATGATTACACTTGCAGGGCATGAGATTTCAGGAATTGCAGTATCTCTTACAGTAACTGTAAATGAACAAGTAGATTTATTCCCTGAAGCATCTGTACCTTCAAATATATTTGTAGTGATACCTAACGGAAATCTACTACCTGAGCTCAAACCACCTGTACGAACCGGCGATACACTAGCACAATTATCGTTTACAGTAGGTAAGGGATAATTTACCAATGCATCACACAAATCTTTATTATTATTTACTATGATATTGGCTGGACAGGTGATGGTGGGCAGTTGATTGTCAACCACAGTAATGGTAAAGGAGCAAGTGTCTTTTAATCCTGTGGCATCGGTCACGATATAGGTATTGGTATGGATCCCTGTTGAATAGCTATATCCGGGGCCATGTCCGGAAGACAATACGGTGTTTGCGCTTGGGCAATTGTCTGTACCCACAGGTGGTGTATATCCATACAAAAATGAACAGGTGTTTGGAGCAACATTTACCGTATCATTTGACGGGCAGGTAATGGCCGGTGCCTGATGATCCTCTACCCTGATAGTAAAAGAACAGGTAGAAAAACCAAATAGCTCTATAAACTGAAACGTAACTATTGTATTCCCTTTTGGAAAAAATGAGCCTGAAGGTAATCCGGCTACCAAAATCCCTCCTGATGGTGTAGTATAGGTCACAAAATTGCCACATCCATTCAGAATAGTGCTTACCGTATCATTAGGTGGGCATGTAGCTGCCGCCAATACCATTTTAGGCTGTCCCAAAAACGGTCCCCTCCAGGAATCATAAAATGATGCCTGTCCGTACCATTTTGACACTGTATTTTCAGTAAATCCCCTGCGGGATAGTGCATAGTCAGTAAAATCAGCGGATCGAAAAGTAGTCAGGGCTGTGGCCATAGGTATCACAGACAAGACCAGAAAAGCAATCATCGCTAGACCTACTTTACATTTTAGGTTTTTCATAAGAAATTAGAAATTTTAATAATGAGATTTGATTTTTGCGTGGTTGACTCCGTATGCCAGACAGAGGTATTTTTTATTTTTTCTATTTTATATTCAAAATATTTCCAGATAAAAAGGGCTATCAATAATGCGATGAGCAATATTGTCCACTGATTTTGAAGAGCATCGGATAGCTTTTTTCCTGAAAAATTATTGAACGGCTTCATACTGCCAAAAGTAGACTAGCCGAATAGGCAAATGGTAAAAAATGCAGTTACAAATGCGTTACAGGGGTGTTACAATTTCGTTACAAGACAGGGGCTTAAAGCGTAAATTATTGATTTTGTTTATTTTATATAAAAATGGGGGCAGCATGGGGACTTTGCTATTGCAATTTTACGGCTAAGCGATATCTTAAATACCGTGGAGAATAAGAATAAAAGAATGATACAAGAGGTTTATAATGAATACGTTGTAATAAATAAAAAGGGAATAAATGATTCTTCCTATCAAAGCCTGTGTCAAATGCCAGAGTGCCTCGCTGCGACGAGAATGAGCATTAGCCTCAACTCAATTTTACAAATACCATGTAAAAAACATTTTCATAAGTAATTAAATATCAATTACATATCCATGATTTAGGAACTGTGACGATTTTGTAACACCTATGTAACACTTTTGTGACGACCCTTTTTATCTATTTGGCTTTTATTGAATTTAGATTTGACCTATTCAAAAATAAAATCCAGCTAATTCAAAAATGTCAGAAATAAATCCCAAAAAATTACTCACCAAAGAGATGCTGATCATAATCCTTACCGCTTTATTACTGGCAATATTCATTTGGAAATATTTTGACTATAGGATTGAAAAAATAAAAACCCTGGGAGTAAATGCGTCCAAACCCAATCTTGAAAAGATAAAAACCGATACAGTAACCAATATTTAATCTTACAAAAACCTTTATGTAATGAAATCTTTTTTTACAAAAACCTTTCTCACCGCACTGGTATTATGGTGCAGCTGTACAGTCCTGGCTCAGAAAACCTCTGTTCAAAATGCCACTTTCAGCACCACCAACCAGAGCATTTTCGGGGCAGGAAATGCCACCAGTATAAACAAAAGATACAATCTATTCCAGGACAATGGTATAGATTCGAAGTTTTTTACCAACCCTATGGTAAACGGAGTACAATGTTTTGACTCTAAAGGAAGAGATATCATCAATACAGCTATAGACGCGGTGAATGTATTTGCTGAACCGAATATTCCAAAATCTTCCAATTATTGTGTGGGAGCCAAATTTGAAATGAAACTGGGTCTTGATTTTGATGCCTATGTAGATATTACCATCCAGGGTGGAGCAGCCAATGTCACCTATCCGGCCAAATTTACTTTTACTTACCCCAATGACAATAGTTTTGGATGTGAAGATGATATATGGATCAGTACCAAAGCCGAATTATTATCTACAGGGCAAGATCTGAGGGTGATCGATCCGCTGTTTGAGTTTAAACTGGGTACTAAAGTAAAGCCGGGTGTATATGGCGCTGGCAGTCTTTGTTTTTTTGCCGGATGTACCGGCCAGGGATCTTTTGACTATGGCAATCCATCTTTCGCCGGAGCCGATGGCAGCAATTATACAGGACTGCTGAAAGGGGGAGACTACGATATGTTTAAAATAAGCTCCTCTACCGGTATCTCTTTTCCATGGAATTTATACCCGGTGATACCTACCCCTTCTGGATTTCCCAATCTTACCTTGCCATTGACCACATCATTGATTCCGGGCTTTGAAGATGCTACTCATATCACAGGATCGATCACCAATCCTTTTTCTAATCTGAATGGGGTGACCAGTATGATGGCCAATAAACTGATTAATACCTCCACATCCGATTTTTTTGATATCAGTTTTGATCCCATGCCGTTTACTACCTATATCACGGGTATTCCTGTATCTATAGGTACCAGCCTTGGACCTTTATCTGCCAATTTTACTGCCATATCCACTCCTCTGGAGTTGGATGTGACTCAGAATAATAGTTTTACATTAGATCCTACATTCCCCATTGATTTAAACCTGGGCAGAACATTACGATGGGAAGAATATAATGCCGATGGAACAGTGAAAATAAGGGGTGGAAATTCGCAGACCATCACTGGATTTTCTATGGGTAATAAATTAAAAATAATAGGCTATCCTGACAAATTTGCAACCAGTATAGTACCCACATTTAAAATTAATGCCGCCTTTAATTCCAATTTCGAAGAAAATTTTAATCTGTCTCTTGACTTAAAAGTGGCTGAAGGCAGTTTTAATTTTCCTGCTTTTAACCTGGGCACGGTTTGCAATGATTTAATGAATCAATTAGGGATACATGATGAAACATTGAGAGATATATTTGTAACAGCCTGCAGTGAACTGTCCGATATTTCTTCATCGGGCAGAATTGGATTTGGCCCTTATGGCCCTGACAAATGGAATCTCGGTGATTGGGCCATAGATGTATTAAATAAAGATTTTACCATGGGTGGATTTAATGCAATCGCAGGGTCGTCATTCAGATTAAAACCTGACAGTCTTCCTCCAACATTAGTTACCAAAAACATCACAGTAGAGTTACTAAGAAACGATACCACCCTCATACCACAACAATTTGTACAATCTGCATCTGACAACCAGGGTGGCACCATAGAATACATTTCTGTGGTTCCCAACCGATTTGATTGTTCCAGTATAGGTAATACCATTACCGTACAAGTGACCATCAGTGATGGAAGATGCAATACCAGGACCTTGCCAGCTACCGTAACCATTACCGACGGTACAGGCCCCACTGCGGCCTGCAAAACGGGTGTAAATGTATATCTCAATAGTAGTGGTCAAGTCACTGTACCAGGAACCTCAATAAATAATAATTCATTGGGCAACTGCATTAGCTCTTATATTCTTTCGGCTGGTAGTTTTAACTGTACTCATGTCACAGGCTCAAGTATTCCTACTACGTTGACAGTCACAGATAGCAGGGGAAGGACATCTGCCTGTACTGGATCGGTAATAGTAAGAGACACTATAAAACCCTTGGCTAAATGCAAGTTAAATCTCACCGTGTATCTGGATACTTTTGGCATGGCCAAGGTCACACCAGCTATGATCAACAATGGATCCTCTGACGCTTGCGGCATTGCCTCGATGACCCTGAATGATAGTTTGTTTGATTGTTCAGACCAGGGCAATCATACCGTGATCATGACCGTAAAAGATACCAAAAACAATATCAAATATTGTACATCCACAGTTACCATATCGGATAATGATGGTGTGGCCATAAAATGTCCCGACAATGTATTTGTTAATTCATGCGAACCCATCCAGCTGTTTTGGAAGGACCCTATCATCACGGATAATTGTGGTAATACCAATCTCCTTACCTGGCGACAGATTTTTAATTCTTCAGGCAAAGGAAGTGGAAGTGTTTTTAATCCGGGTGAAAACTTACAAATTATATACGAAGCTCGTGAATATTATACCAATAATCCTTCAGATCAATGTTATTTTTCTTTACGGGTGACAGCATCAGGTCCTCCACAAATTACCTGCCCGCCGAGCCAGACCATAAATGTGAACAATCAATTTGGTTGTAACAATAATATTGCTTCATGGAATCTGCCTACGGTAGTGGCAGATTGTAGCTATACATTGAGTATAATATCAGGAATACATGATCCCGGATCGTTACAATCAGGATTATTCCCTTTGGGTATCACTACCAATACGTTTGTAGTCAATACCAATTATTCCAATATGAAAGATACCTGTTCTTTCAATATCACGGTGATAGATATGAGGCCGCCTCAGATCAAATGTCCTGATAATATCACTGTATCTGCGAATGCCGGTGCATGTAATAAAACGGTGACCTATGCCAATCCTACTATTTTGTCTCCCAACAGCATTTGTTTTCCCGAACAAATAAAATTTACCAAAATAGACGGGTTGGATAGTGGATCTGCATTTCCTATTGGAAAAGATACTGTAACATACCGTGCCACGAGCTTTTATGGATATACCTCTACCTGTTCATTCACTATCTCCGTAGCGCCTGCTTTAGTATGTCCACAAAATATGTCCGTATTTACAGATCCTAATTCCTGCACAGCCCTTGTCAATTATTCATTGGGCACCCAGTCATGTGGCTTGACAGATATTATACAGACAGAGGGATTTCCAAGTGGTGTAGCCATACCGGTAGGCACTACCACCAATTCATTTCTGACTACGGATGTTTTTGGCAATATCAGCCAGTGTTCGTTTACTATTACTGTAAATGATACCAGTGCAGCCAGCATCACTTGCCCGCCAAATATCACAGTAAATATTACTAACGCCAATACCTGTGCAGGATATCCGGTATATCCATCTCCCATAGTATCCAATGCCTGTGATGGCATGTACAATGTATATCGCATAGCAGGTGCAGCGTCTGGAGGATATTTTGATATAGGTGTTACAACCGTGACTTACGTGGTCAATGATGAGCTCAGTCGCAAGGACACCTGTTCATTTACAGTGACTGTAAATGATAAAGTATTATCCTATTTACAATGTCCTCTCTCTATTATCCGATATTTGCCACCCGCCAATTCATGTGAAATGGTGATCAATTACAATCTACCTACTTACTATGATATTTGCACCAATGCCACCTTACAACAAATAAATGGTTTACCGTCGGGATCGGCTTTTGGACCAGGCATCCATCTGATGAATTTTAGAGCTATAGACGGCTATGGCAATACTGCCAATTGTTCATTTAATATTACAGTGCACGATACGGTGAAACCTAAAATTAATTGCCCGGCCAATATTACCGTAAATGGAATAAAAAATTCAAATGATGTATGTGGTGCTATAGTACAATATTCGGCACCTACTGCCTCTGATAACTGTTCCGGTATATTGCAACGAATAGAAGGATTTGGAAGTGGTGCTTTTTTCCTCCTGGGAAAAGATACTGTAAAATATCAATTTACTGATCCCAGTGGCAATACTGCCTCCTGTAGTTTTACTATTACCGTGAATGATTGTATACCGGAAGCTACGGCATCATGTAAAAATATTACAGGATATGTAGATCAAAACTGCGAACATAACGTAATGGCTACCGATGTATATAATGATGTAATAGATAATAGTTTTACCTATGCATTGTCTCCTACGGGCCCATATGGTGTGGGTATTCATAATGTCACGCTCACCGTCACCAATCAGATAGGGTCTATGAGTAGTTGCAATGCGATAATTACGATAAAAGATACTATAGCTCCCACGGTTCAATGTCCGGCGAATATTACCGTCAATGCGACCCTTGGTACCTGTGGAGCGATTGTAAACTATACTAAGCCTATTGGTATAGATAATTGTTTGACCAATTTTAATGGCCAGGTATCAGGTATCGGTCCCGGATCTAGCTTTCCGGTGGGTACTACTACCAATGTATTTAAAGTAACCGATTATAGTGGGCTATCCGATACCTGCCATCAAACCATTACAGTGATAGATAATATACCACCGGAAATTGTATGTCCTGCAAATCAAGTGGTACGTATCAGTGCCGGTGACTGTGGAGCCATAATTAGTTTTACCAAACCAATCGGTACGGATAATTGTTCTGTTTTTGGTAATGCTCAAATAGCCGGATTAGGTCCTAATGTTTTATTTCCCAAAGGTATTACTACCAATATATTTACTACCACAGACAGATCCAATCTGAAAGATACCTGCCAATTTACAGTGACCGTTTTACAAGATTCTGCCCATCTATATCAATCTGCCTGTGAGCAATATAGCTGGAATGGTACTATATATACTCAAAGTGGAAACTATGTATTTACCACTACAAATGCAAATGGCTGTAATTCAACTTCGGTATTGCATCTGACTATTTCCAACTCCAGGGGTAGAAATCTGATAGTCTCTGCATGTAAATCTTATACCTGGACCAAAAATGGCAACACCTATACACAAAATGGACAATACTACCATAATAATGGATGTGATGTAGATACCTTGACTATCACTTTTCTTCCGTTATATTCATATTATTTAGACAAAGACAATGATCGGTATGCTATTCAGACTAAAGATTCCTGTACTAATCCGGGTACCGGATGGAAACAAGGCACTCCATTGGCAGGATTTGATTGTAACGATAATAATGCCTCTGTATATCCATTTGCAAAAGACAGCCTATGCAATGGTATTGACAATGATTGTGACGGATTAAAAGATGAAGATTTTGTGGGTGTTGATTGTAAAATTTGTCAAAATGGAGTGGTATTAAATAATATCACCGGCGTTTCCATCTCCGGATTAAATTACAGAGATATAAACACTACTTCCGTCACTGTTTATTGGAATAAAATTTCTATTGCCACCAGTTATTCTGTACAATACAGACAAGACGGAACCGGAGGAGCATGGTCAGAATTGAATAATATAAGTGATACATTTAAGACCATTACCGGATTAACACAGAATAGAAAATACAATTGGCGCGTAAGGGCGAAATGCGGATCAGACTATTCAGGGTACAGTACTTCGACCTTCAATACCAATGCCGTACCTTGTGCCGATCCACCATCCAACCTACAGGCATTAAATGTTACACATAACTATGCCTTATTGAATTGGTCACCCGTTCCAGGGGCAGTAAACTATACGCTGCAATCTTATCATTCTAATACCTGGACCACTTTTGCCGTAACGGAAATGACCTCTTTTCAATGGACTAATTTAGTACCTAATGTCAAATATCACTGGAGAATATGGGCTAGCTGTGCTAAGTCAATAACCAGTGAAATAAAATACCATGATTTTAAAACGAATGCTGCACCCGAACCTACTTGCCCGGGTACCGAAGATGCAGAACCTAATAATAATATAGCTACTGCCAAATCTATACCATTTAATACCAATATTAAAGGCAAAATAGGTGCAGCAGGAGATAAAGATTATTACGGCTTTACCGTGGCTAAGGGAGGAAGTATAAAAATTACCTTGACCGAATTAACTAAAGATTATGATATCAGGTTGTATACGGCTACCGGTGTGAGCGTAGCTGTTTCCAAAAAAGCCAATACAGAAGATGAGAAAATAGAAGTGACGATTGCCGCCGGGCAATATTATATAGCGGTTTTCGGATTCACTGCTCAAACTTATGATGCCATCAGTTGCTATAATCTTAAAGTACAACCTATCTCGGTAAGCCTCACTGAATTGGAAAACAGAAATAGCGTTTGGGAAATAGTCACCTGGCCTGTGCCCGTACTGAATCAATTAAATATTTTGAGTAAAAACCAAAAGGAGAATATGGATATAAAACTATTGAGTATAGACGGCAGATTATTGTATACGGCAAAATCATTTGGTGAATTTTATACACTGGATATGAGTACCTATGCTGCAGGTGCCTATGTATTACGAATTTCAGATGGCCTGGAAATCAAAAATATAAAAATCACAAAAGTGGATTAGAGATAAAGCCAATCCAATAGGTATACTTTACCCTAATAATGATGGTTAATCATTATTAGGGTATTTTTTATATATGGTATTGTTTTTATACATCCCAAAGGAGTTTAATCATCTAAAACACAACTGTATTTTATTTTAGTATACTGATTTAGGACCTGCTTGGTAACTTTTAATTTTTTGAATAACAAGTCATTAAATGAGAAAATATATCATTTTAATGCATACTTTTTTGCACAAATGATTAAAAAAGCGTGCATTTTGATGTCTAAATTGGCTGGTTGGGCGGAGGTAAAGTCAGAAAATAAAGCATAGAGCTATTCATTCTGCAACCGTTATTAAGAAAATCAGATAGTGACCAAACACCATCACGACAGGAAGTTAGTATGAGAAACCGACTGTTTTATAGGGCAGATGAATAGGTCGTTCCGCAGGAATGCCTTATTTTCTGACGAGCTTTCTTTTGTTACTTTTCTTTGGCGGACAAAGAAAAGTAAAATTAAAAAACCTTCATTACTTTAAGAGCAATTCCTAAATCATCTAAAACACAACCGTATTTTATTTAAGTATACCGAATTAGCAAGGTAAGTACCACTTTGATCTTGTGCTTGTCTAATTTATTCAAATGATTCAACCAAATTCGCCAGGTTTTCATTATCACCCAGGTTCATTTTTTTTATCATTCTGCTTTTCATGGTACGAATAGCACCTGTGCTCACACCCAAAATGGAGGCCATTTCTTTAGTACTTAATTTAAGTTTTAGCAATAATATAGTCCTCAGTTCACCATCCGTTATTATAGGGTATTTTGATTTTATTCCTTTTATAAATCCCGGGTATGCTTTATTTATAATACCTTTAAAATTGGTCCAATCATCTTCTGTTAATATGGCCTTGTTCCTGATCACCTCCAGGTTTTGATTGATCTGAGTTGTTTCCTGGTTGTTTTCAAGTAACTCTATTTCGAGGTTTTTCCGGATCAGTTCAGCTTTGAAATTTTCCATTTCGAGTTGTGCCGCTTCGAGGGCAGTATTGGCTTGAATCTGGGCTTCTGCAGATTTTATTTTCTCCGCTTTTATTTGTTTCTGCTTGCTTCTCATCCATAGGGCTATTCCTAAAAACGAAAAAAATAAAATTGCAAAAAATACATTACGCAATAGTAATTGGGCCTTTATTCGTTTATTTAGTGCTATTTCCTTTGATTTAAAGGCTTCGATCTCAAACTCCATATCTTTTTTTATCTGAATGTTCTTATCATTCTTTTCATTTAATTGTAAGTTCCAGTAGGTAACTGAATCCATTAATGTCCTTACCCTGTCCAAAGATTGAGCTGATTCTGGAAATAACAATAATAATTTATAATAATCCACATGATCTTGTTCAAAGCTCCTGATCCTGTTTTTTGAAATATTCATTTGGTGAATAGAATTTTTAATGATGGGGATCAAGGGCCTCACCTTTTCCGGTTGATCAGATTTTAAATAACAATCTGCCAGAAGAAAGCTAAAAGAACCCACTACATTAAATAAATTGGCCTTTCCAGCCAATTCCATTCCTGTTATAAATAATGGTATTGCTTTGGTATATTCTTTTTTATGGTAAAATATCTTACCCCTATTTCCCGTTAATATTCCTCTCCACCCATTAAAATGAAATAATGTAGTGTCTTCTGATTCATAAATTTCAAACGCTTTATCTATATAGTACTGAGTGGAGTCATAATTACCAAGAGCGAGATGTATCTGGGACAACAAATCATAGTTTAGCATGTTAAACTGACGATATCTTGGTAAAACCTTTTTTCTGGATTCAATAGTGTATTTCTCCGGAGTAATTGCTTTTTCGATAAATTCTTTAGCAGGCACGTACTCCTTCAAATCGTATAAAGTACTGCCTATTTTTTGTGCTAATTGATATTTATTAAGATAATTGGAAGTTTGAAGTTTACTTAATAATTCAAAAGCATGCTGATCATAACTTAGTGCCGCACCAAATTTTACATGATTTCGCAGTAATTCTCCCAGGTGCATATAGCCTAATACTTCCAGGTAAAAAAATTCTTCCTGCCTGGCGGCGTGCAGAATGTTGAGTAGTTGATGGATAGACTGATTTAAAGTATTGGTATCCGTTTTTGAAATCAGATTATTGAATTCTTTTACGCGAATAAAATAGATCTTACCCAATAATTCACTTTCCAGGTCATCCATTCGTTTTGCATGATGCAGTACACAAGATGCCAGCTGATACTGTAAATCTGTACCTATTATAAATGGATCGGGAAGGTTAAATACAGAATCCATTTTAAATAATCGCATTGGCTGGGGAATTTCAAATAAATTTTCACACTGCCCCTGGGAATGCCGGATGTGTACAAATAAGAAGAAAATAAAAAACAGTGACCTGCTGATTTTATTTTTCAGAGAACGCGCTATCCATATGCTCAAGGTATCAGCATCAGCAAATTCCAATACGGCAGTATCGCCACTGGACTCTGTCATATATGACCATCGATATGACCATCGGTATCGCATCGGGGAATGAATATAGTAAAAAAGGATAAGCCTCCGATTAGCCAGCCGTCAATAAGAAAATAAATTAATTTGCCGGCCCCGCCGTTTTGTTATCTTTATGAATATCTATGCGGTTTTCCAACCTCTGTCTGATTTTCTTACTATTTATTTTTGGGGGAGTATCTGCCCAGCATGAGGTGGCTTTTGAGTTTCCACATCCCAGGCGTCTGGCCATATTGGATTCTGTTTTTCTTGGTGCCTATTTACGCAATGCGGATACAGCACTGATACATCAAAAATTAAAAAATATTGCTGACCTGGCTACAGCACATAAAGATGAACAAAGTCTGCTATTATCAGAGCTTTTTTTATTGAGATTACAAGGCTACTATGATATAAAATATGAAAAGAATCAGCCAGGCAAACTCGATGCCTTGCTAATCGAAAATCAAAAAATAATTAAAAAAGCCATTGTAAAAAAATATCATTATTTACAAATACTTATTTACATCCAATTGGGTAGCATTATGCGACAATATGGAAAAATGGGGGCGGGTCTTGGTTATGATCTGAAGGCATTTGCGCAACTAGACAGTTTTTTTAAAGACTCCAGAGATAATGTCAGGTGGAAAACACGGCGAGCAGTGGCGAGAAGAATTGGAATGATATATTATGATTTAGAAGAAAATGAAAAAGCGGCTTATTATATACAAAGAGCGATAGGCCCGGAGTTCAAGAGAGATGCTAAAGCTAAAAAAGATTTCCCGGCCCAGCCACATTATAACCTGTTAAATTTTGATATGTTATCTCAGGCATATCTGAGACTAGGCCAGTATGACTCTTCAGAACATTATATTCAAAAAGCATATACAATTTATATAAATGAAGACACTACTTTATGGCATTTTAATGGGTGGCGGGGAATCCTCACAGGAAACAGAGGAAATATTTTTTATAAACAGAAACAATATGCAAAGGCTATCCCATTGTACAAAGAAGGTATTACTCTGACAGAAAAGGCCAAACTATATGATGTAGTAGCCTCATTCGGAATTTCATTGGCTTACTGTTATTTAAATCAAAACGATTATACATCGGTCAAATCTTTACTGCCGGTAATATCCCGGGCCATCGATAAAATGAATCCCAATAAATTCATCGACAGAGGGAAACAAAAAATCAATATAGATTATTATAAACTATTGATGTATTTACCTCCCTCCCAGGACTTTTCTATTGGCACTAAGTTAAATGCATTGGATTCTATAGCAGCATGGACTGAAAGATTACAAGTGCACTTAGACCAGGACTTTCGTTTAATAAAAGAACTTGGATTTGAGATGGAACATATTAAATCACAGGAAGTGTCACTTCTGAAGAGCATTGAGCAGGAACAAAGGAATCGAAACAAAATTTTATATTTAGTTTTATTTATTGGAATGACAGGGGCTGTAGTGATGTATTATAAACAAAAACAATTAAAACAGGAAAAATTAAAGTCAAGAGATGCAATAGAATCAGCTGATCTTAAACTAAAACTGGCACTGGATGAACTCGAAAAATTTAAAGAAACCATTTCTTACAAAACGAATGAATTAGAAAAATTCGCTTCCAAAAATCGATCCACCCCAGAGGATAATTTATTTTCCATTCTTACCGATGGCCAATTGAATGAATTAGAATGGAAGAAAATTAGTTCGATATTCGAAAGTGCTCATCCGGAATATTTAGACAGGTTAAAAGTAAAATACCCATTCCTTACGCCATCTGAAATAAACCTGATGATTCTCCTCAAAATAAAATTAAACAATAAAGAAATGGCAACAGCGCTAGGTGTCAGCCCCGGTGCTATCAGGACCTCAAAAAGCCGGCTTCTTAAAAAACTGGGGCAACCAGAGGGGATGAGTGTGGAAGAAATAGTGGGAAAGGTATAGAACTTTACCAGTCATTTTTATTTATGAATTAAATTACAAATAATGTATTGTATCCGGTAAATCACCTTCTTACTCTTGTATTAATATTGACTTTAGGGGCCTGTAATAAAAATCCATATTTTGAACACAAGCCTGTTGATCCCGACCTGAGTTTTACTTGCTGAAATTTCCTTACATTCATCCCATAATTAAATTCGAATGAAATCTCTTACTATAAAACAAATACTCATAAGCATTGCGGTCCTGGCGGGATTGGTAGCACTTACCCACCTTATTCATTCATTTAATGATACCATTTTCCATAGTGGCTTTCTTACCATACTGCGATGGCTTGCCATTGCTGCATTGATAGCTTTTGGCTTAAAGAAAAACAACCTTACCTCCTGGATATTTATTTCTATGGTGATCGGTGCAGAGATAGGTCATGATTGGCCTGCCATCGGGGCCAATCTCAAAGTAGTTTCAGATATATTCCTGCGCATGATCAAAACCATTATCGCCCCTTTATTATTTTCGACTTTGGTGGTGGGTATAGCCGGCCATGCCGATATGAAACAGGTAGGCCGTATGGGATGGAAATCCATCGTGTATTTTGAAATAGTTACCACAATTGCTTTGGTCATTGGATTGATAGCCATCAATATATCCAAGGCGGGAGTAGGGATAGATCTTGCAGCTGCCGATACCGCCCAGAAAGTAGCGGTAGCTAAACAGTCCTGGCAGGATATCGTATTGCATACCTTCCCGGAAAATATTGCAAAAGCGGTAGCTGAAGGTCAGGTATTGCAAATTGTAGTATTCAGTATTTTATTTGGACTTGGACTTTCTATGCTTAAAGATGGACGATCAAAGGAGACCATGCTTCATTGGTGTGAAAGCCTTTCGGAGGTAATGTTTAAATTCACCAACCTGGTAATGTACCTCGCTCCATTTGCTGTAGGAGCAGCATTGGCCTATACCATTGGCAAAATGGGGTTTGATGTATTGAAAAATTTGTTTATGTTATTGGCCACTTTATATATAGCTTTATTGGTTTTGATATTCGGGGTGTTTTTGCCTATTGCCTTATACATAAAATTGCCGATCAAAAAATTTCTTAATGCGGTATCGGAGCCGGTGCTCCTGGCCTTTGCCACTGCCAGTTCAGAGGCAGCCTTGCCACATGCCATGAAAGCTTTGGAAGGCTTTGGCATTCCCCGCAAAGTAGTTTCGTTCGTATTGCCTACAGGATTTAGTTTTAACCTGGACGGAAGTACATTATATCTCAGCCTTGCATTGGTGTTTGTAGCCCAGGCGGCCAAAGTAGATCTCAGCATCGGGGAGCAAATAGTGATGATGCTTACCCTTATGCTTTCCAGTAAAGGAGTGGCAGGGGTAGCCCGTGCCTCATTGGTAATACTCATGGGTACTGCAGTATCATTTAATCTTCCCACTGAACCCATTTTTATTATATTGGGTATAGATGCTTTGATGGACATGGCACGTACCGGGACTAATCTATTGGGCAATTGCCTTGCAACTGCAGTGGTCGCCAAATGGGAGAAGGAAGTGGATTTTAGTAAAATGTAATGCCCCATTTTTTATTTTTGAGTTCATATTTTATAGGGCTTTATTCTTTCCATACTTAACCTTTCGCAAGTATACCGTAGAACTGTCTTTAGGCTGTTACATAAAAGAATTTGAACTCACAGGCTTAAGCCTATGCTACAGTAATATGGCCTTTGGGCTGTTACATAAAAGAATTTGAACCCACAGGCTTAAGCCTATGCTACCGTAATACGGCCTTTGGGCTGTTACATAAAAGAATTTGAACCCACAGGCTTAAGCCTATGCTA
>CAYNIG010000030.1:25829-27384 GCA_964396995.1 uncultured Saprospiraceae bacterium
ATTTGAACCCACAGGCTTAAGCCTATGCTACCGTAATACGGCCTTTGGGCTGTTATCTTATTTATTCAATATTCGTCTTTCAAAAAAAATTATAAAATTTGCGCAATCAGATAATTGCATATATATTTGCAACCAGGTAATTGCTAATTTAATCAAATATGAAAATAAGACGCGATGTGTTCCAGGCGATAGCCGATCCGACCCGAAGGGCTATCTTGTTATTGATTGCCTCCCATTCCATGACCCCCAATGCAATAGCTGAAAAGTTTAAATCAAGCAGGCAAGCTATCTCAAAACACATTCAAATTTTATCTGAATGCGAGTTGGTAAAACAAGAACAAAAGGGCAGGGAAATCTACTATCACATAAATGCAACTAAAATACAAGAAGTGGATAAGTGGGTGGAACAATTTAAAAAGAAAGTGGAAATACAATTTAACCAACTCGATCAATTATTATTAAAAATGAAAAAACCAAACTAATGGTCAGCGAAGAAAAAAATAATCTGTTGTTTGAATTTAGAGTCGATAAAGCAGCAAAAACAGTAAACATCGTCAGAGAATTTGCTGCAGAGCTCGGCCTCGTATGGAATGCTTTTACTCAAGCTGAATTATTGGACCAATGGGCAGCACCTGCCCCATGGGTATCCAAAACAAAATACATGCACTTTGAAGTCGGTGGAAAACGGTTTTATGCCATGGTGGGACCCGATGGACAAGAACGCTGGATAATTCAAAAATACATTTCCATTAATCCTAAAACTCATTTTAAATTATTGAATGCTTTTGCCGACAAAGACGAAAACCCCGAATGGCCAGGTTCTGAATGGGATTATCATTTCAGTGAGGAAAGCGGTATTACCAAAGTACATATTACCATTTTTAATGAATCGTTTGAGCGAATGGATAGTTTACTGGAAGGCTTTAAACAAGGATTTACACTGACATTGGGAAATTTGGAAAATCTATTAGCCATTTTATCCACCAAATGATTGGGTTACATAACCGGCTTCAAATAATTGCAATAAAAATGACTGTACAAAATCAAATTAAAAATTACTTTTCCAGTCAGCCTGAACCAAAACAGAGTGAAATGCAAATATTACATGAACTCATTTTGCAAATTATGCCCGGATGTAAACTGTGGTTTCTGGATGGTAAAAACAGTGAAGGAAAAATCGTATCCAATCCCAATATCGGATATGGATCACTTATTTTACAACATAGCGATGGAAACACCAAAGAGTTTTATCAAATTGGAATAAGTGCAAATTCAACAGGGATTTCGGTATACATCATGGGTATAAAAGACAAAACCTATTTGTCCAATACATTTGCAAAAAAAATAGGCAAGGCCAGTGTCACCGGATATTGTATTAAGTTTAAAACATTGAAAGATATTAATATTGAAATACTGGAAGAAGCAATACAATCCGGCATTAAAGCAACAAAGTAATGATGGTTTAATTAAAAATTAGTATTCCTACCTTCGGGATTTAATTAAGGATCTTCGCATTTTTGCGTACTTACTTTCAAAATAAACACATAGGCACAAT
>CAYNIG010000031.1:0-27375 GCA_964396995.1 uncultured Saprospiraceae bacterium
TCAATAAATCAATAGGCGTTAATCTTTTATGATTTCCCCAGCAGACCCTAATTAGCGACCGCAAAACAAATGGCATTATAGTATTTCATTAAATTCAATCCGCTCTCCATCCGGGCCTATGATGTGAAAAAAGGTACAACCGTTTTTCCAAAAAGGCAGAAATACCGGTCCATCCTGGACTATGGCAAATCCTGCTTTACTTATTGTCTCGTACACCTGGTCTATTCCTTTTACATCGAATGCAAAATGATCTATGTGGCCATCTTTTCTGTTGAGTATATCCAGTTCTATTAATTCTGCAGGCAGCTGATAGAGTTCCAACATTATTTCCTTTAATTGCATCATTACACACCTTCCTGTGCCTTCCGGTATCTCAAAATCTGAGTCCATCACCATTTCAAAACCAAGTTTTTTATAGAATGTGCTGCTGATGGAAATATTTTTAACAGGAATTCCAATATGTTGGATTTTGGAAATGGGAAGGTCAATACTCATGTAGGTTATTTTGAATTGATTGCTTCTTCCAGTTTCCGATTGAATTCATCTGCTTTTTCGATCATGGGATAATGGCCAGTACCGTGTACGTAAAACACTTTTGCTCCTTTAGCACAATAGCTATTCAGCGTATCCAATTGTACAGGTTGCACATCACTGTTAACCAATTTAAGCGGCATCTTCAATTGGGCCATCATGATCTTTTCTTTTTGTGCTATTTCTGCTAATGCTTCAAGCACAGAAATGGAAAGGTCAGGATCGGTCTCCAGTACATTTTTTAGAACCCGCGATTTTATACTATCCGGAGTACTCGGCTGAAATAAAAAGCTTCCCATGGTATTTATTGCCATGGTATCATAGTTAGCTCTGAAATGATCAAAAAATTGTTTATTAGCGGCTGATTGAATGGAATCATAGGGCTGACCGGGAGTGTGGAGATTATCTATGCCAATAATGTCAATTATATTGGGTATACCTTGACTGGCTGCCATGAGTAGGATGTCTCCGCTCATAGAATGCCCGATTAATATTACGTTCCTTAATTTCAACGAATCAATGCATTTGATGATGTCTGAAGTATACTGATTAAAATTCCAGTCCACCCGTGATTTTCCTGATGCACCAAAGCCAGGGAGATCAAGGGCGATACATCTATATTTGTTTTTAAAATAATCAATTTGATTTTGCCAGTATTCTTTATTTATGCACCAACCATGAATGAAAAATAAAGTGGTGTCACCATCGCCTGTGTCGGAATAGCTTATTTTTAATCCATCATTAGAAGTAATGCTTTTTTCTTTGGCAGATTCAACATCTTTTTTACATGCCAACAAAGAAATAAGCCCTAAAACTATAATGTTATTTAATACCGAATGCATAACTTGTTTTTTGATTATAAGTTTCACCTGGCCTCAAAATAGTGTTAGGAAATAAAGGTTGATTTGGCGAATCGGGGTAATGCTGGGTTTCCAGGCAAAGTCCGGCATGTTTTATGTATTTTCTGCCCTCTTTGGTATCTGCTAATTGGCCATTCAGGAAATTACCTGTATAAAATTGTACAGCAGGCTCAGTAGTAAACAGGGCCATTATTCGACCTGAGGCAGGGTGATATAACTCACCGGCTTTATCCATACTCTTAAAGACAAAATTGTGATCATAGCCCCCTTCAACTTTAGATATATCCTGACCTATTCGTTTTGATTTGGTAAAATCAAATGGTGTATTCACTACAAAAGCTACTTTACCGGTGGGTATCAATTCTTTATTTACCGGCGTATAAAGTTCGGCATTAAGCATTAATTCGTGGTCCAGTATAGTGCTGTCAGTGCCAGCAGATAAATTAAAATAGGCATGATTGGTCAGATTGATCGGAGTGGCTTTATCTGTGGTAGCAGTATAGTCAATTACCAATTGATTATCTTCCGTAAGGATATATTTGACTGTGATTTCAAGATTGCCCGGATAACCTTCTTCGCCATCAGGGCTCAGATAATGAAAAGCAAGAGTACTATCTGTCGTTTCTTTTATCGACCAGACTTTTTCATCAAATCCTTTGTCACCACCGTGCAATGAATTTTTACCATTGTTAGCAAAAAGTTTGTAAGTCACACTATCTAAGGTAAACCGGGCATTGGCGATCCTATTGGCATACCTGCCCACGACACAATTAAAAAAGGGATTCTTGTTTTTAATTATACCTTCTAAAGTATTAAATCCCAGCAGTACATCCCCTGTCTTTCCATTTTTATCGGGTACCAATATATTCATAATAGTACAGCCATAATTAGTGATTCTTACCTCCATATTATTATTGGTCTTGAGCGTGAAGAGAAAAGTACTGTCTTTTCCAATCATGCCAAAAAAAGATGACTGTAGCCTGGGTCTGGGCTTGTAAGATTTGCCCGTCTGTTCGGGTATGGCTATGGTCTTATCAGGTAATCCATCAGGTTGTTTTGCTGAAGGGGATTTACAGGATACCAATAGAAGCACTGTTAATATTAAAAATAAGGTAAATATATTTTTCATTCTTGCTCTTTTTATAGCAGTGAAGATAAAAAAAGATGGCTTCCCGGCAGATAATTAAAAGTCTTATTTTTGTCTTTACACAATGCAACCAGACAGATTCGCAGCCATGCGAATAAAAGAATTTCAATTATTTATAGGCGGAAGATTGCTTTTCATTACCGGGCTGAGAATGATGTCGACTGTACTTGCCTGGTGGATATATGAAGTTACTCACGATCCATTTGCCATTGGGCTTATTGGACTGGCTGAAGTAATTCCAGCAGTATCACTCGCCTTATATGCAGGTCATATTATCGATGTTAGTGACAGAAGTAAAGTATTGAGGTATTCAGTGATGGCTTTTGCATTCACCATTTTTCTGATTTTTATCGTTTCCACTTCGTATTTTCAGGATCGTTTTACGGAGAATAACTGGCTTCCCATTTTATATGGACTGATATTTTTTACTGGTGCCATCAGGGCATTTTCCGGTAATGCTTTTCATGCTATATTGGCACAGCTGGTCCCATTTGCAGCCTTGCCCAGTGCAATCACTTTTAATAGTGGCACTTTTCTTACCGCATCCATCACAGGTCATGCCCTGGGAGGACTCTTAATTGCTGTCATCGGTATCAAAAACACCTTGTTAATTTCATTTATTCTTACAGTGATAGCTTCATTTATACTCAGTGGTATTTCTGCGAAATTACCCGGTGAATTGAAAAAAGACATGTCTGCCTGGCAAAGTGTACGGGAAGGACTTGCCTATGTATATAAAACCAAGGATTTGTTTGCTTCTATGATATTAGACCTTTTTGCAGTTTTATTTGGTGGAGCAGTAGCTATGATTCCGGCATTTGCAAAGGATATATTAAATGTAGGTCCAGCCGGATTTGGATGGCTCAATGCTGCCGGTGATATCGGAAGTATGATTACTGTAATAGGCTTAGCCCTCAGGCCACTCAAAAAAAACCAAGGTAAAACGCTGCTCTATGCAGTGGCTGGATTTGGGCTATCCATTATTGTATTCGGGGTTTCCAAATCGTATTTGCTTTCATTTATAGCCTTGTTTTTAAGTGGTGTGCTCGATGGAATAAGTACTATTATAAGAGGTACTATAGCCCAGATCAAAACACCAAATGAGATCAAAGGCAGAGTTTTGTCTGTTAACTCCATTTTTATAAATTCCTCTAATGAATTGGGTCAGTTTGAAAGCGGATCAGCTGCTAAATTGATGGGTTTGGTACCCAGTGTAGTCTTTGGAGGTAGTATGACCTTGTTGGTAGTGATCATCACCTGGTTTAAGGCACCGACATTGAAGAAGTTAGAGTATTGAGGATTTCACAATTTTACAATTAATGAATTGACGACGAATTTAATTTTATGATTTAGCAAACTTCAATTAGTACATCATACGCCATATATTGTAAATCGTTTATCGCACACCTTACATCGTCCATTTCCTAGACTTCCAGTTTATACCCGTTCCTGTATTCATTCATCAGGTATTGTTTGTTCACTGCGCTGTCGGTAAACATTTGTTTGTTTTTATCCCAGGTCAGTTTCTTTTGACTGCGGTAGGCAATATTTCCCATCTGACACACTTTGGCTACCAATGCTGCTGCTTCGATAGGGCAGTTTAATTCATTAAATTTTCTATTGCGTACGACATTGGCAAAATTTTCCATATGCAGTTGTACCCCATTATCTTCACGGGCATGATAAGGCTCTATTACTTTTGTTTTTACCCCTTTTTCCTCTAATACTTCCCAGCCTGCCCGGTCTAATACAAGCGTACCGTTATTACCAATAAATCCTATACCGTGTGTACGCATATAAGGTCCGTTGTCAATAGCCAGTGCATGGTCCCAGTTCATAAGGAAATTATCAAATTCATAGATGGTGGTTTGAGTATCCGGCGTTTCATGGCTTAAATCGGGATAAGCAAATTTCCCACCCAAAGCCGATACTGTCTTAGGCATGGTAGCTTTCATGCCCAGTAATGCGTAATCTATGATATGGACACCCCAATCACACATCAGACCGCCGGCATATGGCCAAAACCACCTGAAATTAAAATGGAAATGTTCGGTCTTAAATGGTCTGTGAAGTGCGGGTCCTTGCCACATATCGTAATCGATCCCATCGGGTACTGTGGTGGCAGGGGTTTTGGCTGAAGGTTTCATCCAGCCTTGAAATGCCCAGGTCTTTACCATCCGTACATTGCCAAGTTTGCCGGAGTGGACATATTCTATAGCTTCCCTGAAGTGTTTTTGACTTCGTTGCCATTGACCTACCTGAATGGCACGATTGTATTTTTTTTGGGCTTTTTCCATCATCAGCACTTCACCTATACTGTTGGCAATTGGTTTTTCACAATACACATCTTTGCCCGCTTTGCAAGCATCTATGGTGATGAGGGGATGCCAATGATCCGGGGTACCCACAATTATAAAATCGATATCCTTTATGTCAAGTAATTTCCTATAATCTTTGAATGTTTGCACTTTGGATGCATCTACTCCAAGACCCTGAAGCTCTCCCATTCTTTTATCTAATACAGATTGATCTATGTCACAGAGAGCCACGAGTTGAGAGTTGGGCATATTGATGGCTGCCCGGGTATTTGCCCATCCCATTCCATTGATGCCAATTGCACCAAATCGCAATGTTTCTGAGGCAGGATTTTTGCGATTGTAAATAAGGAATGGAGATGCGTGTAAATTAGACATTGCCGTACCGCCCAAAACGGTTAGGCTTGCATTTTTAATAAATTTTCTTCTGTCAGACATAATCGTATTTTATTACATGCTAATATAAGTACAATTAGGGATCTCAAACAAAAATTTACCACATGGAGGCTTGTACTATGAATCAGTCAAAAAAAATTTGAAGCGTAATCTAAATATCCTCTAAATTTAGGAACTTGTTGCGGGAGTAGCTCAGTTGGCAGAGCGTTGGCTTCCCAAGCCGAAGGCCGCGGGTTCGAGCCCCGTTTCCCGCTCTGTTTTTTTATTTTTTTTATGTTTTGGATTTGATCTTTACTTGTTCTGGCATTTGATACTCATTTTTACCAGATCCATGCTTTTCAAATAGGAGGTTTTATTCTGCTGAGAATCTAGGGGTCTGACACCCATATAATTTATCATCTGGGTACGTTCAAGTGTATGTTTACAGATACATTTTGGAAATAATGCATTTGCAGTTAATTTTTTTGTAAAGATTTAGATTTCAAGGTTTTAATACATCACACTTTTCAACATTTTCCATATATCTTTGTTCTTTTAAAATAGATTTAGTCTAATTAATATGGAAACAGCAGTAAAAAGTCCGGTAATGTTGTATACGGAGCAAACTCCCAATCCGGAGACTCTGAAATTTGTAATGAATAGAATCATTTATAAGGGCATAGCGGATTTTAAGAATGCGGAGCAAGCCTATAATTGGTCGCCATTTGCTTCTGCTTTATTCGAATTTCCTTTTGTAAAAGGGGTATATCTATGCAATAATTTCGTCACCATTACCAAAGAAACAGAGATCGAATGGAACGACATTATGCTTGAATTGAAGGAGTACATTAAATCTTATGTAGCAGATAGCAAACCGATCATATTGGAAGGCTACCAGGAATATTTGGATCAGCACGAAAAAGATAACTCAACGGTCCAATATAATGAGGCGGATGCAGAACTTGTAAAGCGTATCAAGGACTTAATAGAAACTTATGTAAAGCCCGCTGTGGAAATGGACGGTGGCAATATTGAATTTAAAGCTTACGATCAGGGCGTGGTATATGTAATCATGCAGGGGTCATGCAGCGGTTGTCCCTCTTCTACTGTGACTCTCAAATCAGGGATAGAAGGAATGCTTAAGAGGATGATTCCTGAAGTCAAAGAGGTCGTGAGCGAAATGGGGTAGTAAGGGTAATGAGGAAATGGGAATAATTAAATGAACAGAAATAAATATTAATTTTTTCAGGGAATGAATTTGGAAAAGATAAATGATCAGGCAATGGCTGTGGTCAAAGAAGTGGGGAATTGGATAAAATCTCAACGGGAATCATTCACTTCAAAACATATAGAAGAAAAGGGACTAAACAATCTTGTTTCCTATGTAGACAAAGAAGCTGAACAAAAACTCGTAAAAGGGTTGGCCGAAATGGTACCACAAGCCGGTTTCCTTACGGAAGAAGGAACCATATCGCAAAATGAATCAGCTGAATGGCTTTGGATCATTGACCCATTGGATGGTACTACCAATTTTGTGCACGGCATACCCTTTTACTGTGTAAGTGTGGCTTTGGCTTATAAAGGCGAGTTTATTATTGGCATCATATATGATCCCAATCTGAATGAATATTTTCATGCAATAAAAGGTAAAGGTGCCTATCTGAATAACAAACCAATAACTGTTAGTGACTCAGCTTCACTGGCCCAATCCGTGGTGGCTACCGGATTTCCTCATCGTAGTTTTGAAAAAATGGAAGAATATGTACAATCATTGGACTATTTTTTTAGAAACACCCGTAGTCTCAGAAGGTTAGGCGCAGCTGCATTAGACATGGCCTATGTTGCCTGTGGGAGAATGGATGCATTTTTTGAACTTAAACTCATGCCTTGGGATATTGCCGCCGGTACATTAATAGTACGAGAAGCAGGTGGGATTGCAACTGATTTTTTGGGAGACCATGATTTGTTGTTTAAAAATCAGATTATCTGTGGTAATGTACCTGTGTACAATCAAATGAAGCAAGTACTGGATCAGTACTTTGGTGGTTGATTAATTCATATTCTACTTTTTGACTGTTGGTTTTTAAAAATGGTATCCCGGGCCCGCATGCTAGCCAGAAGAAAGTCGGACGGGAATACCCTCGTCTATTTTTTCACACTCTTAATCGAAGCTTTCTCCTCATCATCCTCAAAACGATTAAGTTTATTACATAAACGGTAAACTTTCGCAGATTTTTAAGCCATGCTATTACTTGAAAATATTAAAATGGCCTTTTCGGCCATCAGGAACAATCTCACCCGGGCTACACTGACCCTCATGATCATTGCGGTCGGTATTATTTGTCTGGTCGGCATACTTACGGCTATCGATACTTTGATATTTAGCTTAAGCGATAATTTTTCATCATTGGGATCCAATTCATTCAGCATTTCTCCAACATGGGGTACTATTCAGACTCGTCAAAACGGCAGAGTGCAGAAAAGAGGAGAAGAAATTACTTTCCAGCAAGCCATGGATTTTAAGGATAGAATGAAAATAGATGGGCAGGTTGCTGTATTTTTTAACGGCACCAGCCGGGCTGCTTTGAAATTTGAAAATGAAAAAACCAATCCCACTGTATCGGTATTAGGGGTAGACGAAAACTACCTTGATGTAAAGGGCTATGATATAGAATTTGGTCGATGGTTTACCAATCCGGAAATAATTAATGGTACTGCTAAAGCCATAATTGGAAAAGATATTGTGAAACTTTTATTTAAAGATAAAGGTCAGTATGCCATAGGCAAAATAATACTGGTTGGTAATATCAGGGTTCAGGTAATAGGGGTCTTAAAATCTAAAGGATCATCTATGAATAGTTCGAGCGACCGAGTCGTTTTATTGCCATTGATACAAGCGAAACAATATTATGCATCACCTAATGAAAATTACGATATTGCGGTAAAAGTAAATCAGGTAACGGAACTGGATAATGCAGTAAATGATGCAACAGGTCAGATGAGACTCGCAAGAAGGCTCAGGATAGACGAGCAAAATGATTTTGAAATTGAAAAAAGTGAGGGCCTGGTAAGTATTATAAAAGAGAATACGGTGAAAATCAGATTGGCCACCATCGGTATAGGATTGATTACCTTATTGGGTGCAGCAATAGGATTGATGAATATTATGTTGGTTTCAGTTACCGAGCGCACCCGCGAGATAGGTATCAGCAAAGCAATAGGTGCGACCAGTAGAAATATAATGATTCAATTTTTATCAGAAGCGGTATTGATCAGCTTATTGGGAGGACTGGTTGGTATTATTTTAGGAATATTGGTAGGAAATGTGGTTACCATTCTCATTGGGGGAAAGTTTTTGATTCCATGGAATTGGATGGCGCTGGGGGTGTTTGTATGTATCGTAGTAGGTATTTTTAGTGGATTATACCCTGCACTTAAAGCCGCCAGACTGGATCCTATAGAATCTCTGAGATATGAATAAGTGAAGTAAGGAAACAGAGTTATCTCATCTGGTATATTCGCACCAGTTCTTTTATTTCTTCCAGGCTTCTGGTTATTTTTGGAAACCTTGCCGGTAATTCCATTTTACTGTAGTCTTTGAAATACAACAAACATGCATCTTTCCACCATTCTGCTTCCCATCGCTGCCTTTTTAGCTTTCCTTCTACATGAGTGTAAATTTCAGGGTCTATATAGGATTTTACCGATTTCCATGTACTGATAAAATTATCCACATCCTCAATACCCTGGTGATATTTTGTACACAATTCTTCCCATAAAGTCTTACCGTTGTAGAGCCTTTTATTCCAATTTACATGATGAAACCAGAGCAAATATTTTATAGGTACCTGATCTTCATTACCCCATGCTTGGATGATTTCCGGTGCGTAAATATTCAAAGCTGATGATCCACTAAGAGTTCGGTTAAATCCCAATCCAATAGTATCAGCCTTATGGTAATAAACAGATGTCCAATCCGGACGGCCGCTTCTTGCCAACCAGGGCTGTGGTCCAAAATGTATTCCTTCGCCCATAATATGATGTAAACCTAAGGGAGTCATATAATTTACACATGCTTCATGGCTATTCATCATGATTGATTTGATATTCGTCACCGCAACGGGTACATGTGTTAAAGACATTTTAATCCATTCATCTGCAATTTCGGCAGGTTGATTATCTGGGTTCCAGGCTAATCTCCCAAAGGCATACCAGTTTGCCTGATTTGCCGTGTGACCCGTCCAGTTGCGATCAGATCCTGTGTTGGCCACGCCTGCGATACCAGTCAGTTTTTGATTGTCAAGTGAACCATCTATTACACGAGCTACAGAGGATCCTCTGCCTTTAGCATAGGTATCGGATTCCAATACCTCTTTAAACATATTTGCCAGGTAAACCCAATGAGTTGCAAAACCAAGATATTCCTGGGTGATCTGAAATTCCATCATCAGCGGGGTATTGGGCATTGCGCCAAAGAGGGGATGAAAAGGTTCTCTTGGTTGAAAATCAATTGGCCCGTTTTTTACCTGTACCAATACATTTTCCTTAAATTGCCCATCCAGTGGTTTGAATTCATTAAAGGATTCAGCAGCACGGTCGTTTTTAAGATCTGCTTTATATACAAAGGCTCGCCAGATGACAATCCCACCATGAGGAGCTAAGGCCTCAGCTAACATATTTGCTCCATCAGCATGATTTCGATTGTAATCCTGAGGACCGGGTTCACCTTCGCTATTCGCCTTCACCAGAAATCCACCAAAATCAGGTATGATATTATAAATTTCAGTGGCTTTTTCTTTCCACCACTTTCTAACATCAGGGTCTAAAGGATCGGCAGTTTTGAGTCCAGATAAGTTTACCGGGGCGCTCCATCGTATAGACAAATAGGTTTTAATTCCATATTTTCTGAATACATCTGCCAGAGCAGCCACTTTTACTAAATATTCTTTGGATAAAAACCGGGCACTGGCATTTACATTATTTACAGCTGTTCCATTTATTCCAATAGATGCGTTTGCCCGGGCATAATCTATGTATCGGGGATCAATTACATCTGGCAAATCATACCAATCCCAAAGAGATGAGCCTGCATAACCTCTTTCTATAGTTCCGACTACATTGTCCCAATGGTTGAGCATTCTTATTTTTATTTTGGGAGCATCGGTGATGTCCATTTTGTCCAGGGATTGATTGGTCTGAATAGCCCGCAAAAAAGCAAAGCTTCCATATAATAGACCTTTGTCTGAATTTGCTTTGATCCATATATTTCCATTTTGTTTTTTGATCGAGTACCCTTCTGTATTAACTTGATTAGCTGGAGCTACCAACTCCAGTACGATCTGGTTGCTACGACTGACAATTGTAGTTGGAATTTCTTTATTTAATAATCCTTTTAATCCGGTCTTTAACTCCTGCACGGCACTTTGTATTACCGGAGTATTAGGGGCAATTACTCTGATGGAATTAATCTGCGACCTGTATACAGCAATCAAACCGGCATTCTGTATTTTATCATACTTTAACCAGAGTCGATAGCCATCATCAGCTTTACTTAACTGATATAATAATACAACAAGTATCCAATTCAATCCAAGTTTCATATCCACTATATTAGATTGGTAAAAATAGTACAGTTAACTGGCTTATTTTTGCGAATCATTTAAATTTAAAGTATGCAGACCTGGGTAATCTATGCTATTGTCGCGACCATAACCGGTGGTATTGCATTGGTATTTGCCAAAATGGGGATGCGGGATGCCAATGAAAGCCTGGCTTTAGTGATCAGGACAGGTGTTTTATTTGCTATTATTTTATTGGCAGCTATCTGGAATAACGGATTTAAGGATATCAAACTGGTGCCTGCCCGTGCATGGTGGTGGTTTGCTGCTGCCGGGCTCACCACAGGAATTTATTGGATAAGTTTTTTTAAAGCCATGCGTACAGCAAATGTGTCTGCATTGTCAATAATAGATAAAGGAGGGATTTTGGTTACCTTCTTCCTATCCTGGTATTTATTGGGTGAGCCCCTGACTCCAAGACTTTGGTTTGCAACTGCACTGATTCTGGCTGGCACACTGATCTTGATTTGGAAATGATTTAATTATTTTCTCTCCCACATCAATTGACCACCTATGTAAGTCTTCTCTACTTTTGTATTCATTATTTCTTCATCACGGCAGTTGATCAGATCATTAGATAAAATAATGAAGTCAGCAAGTTTTCCGACAGTGATACTACCTTTATTATTTTCCTCAAAAGCAGAATAAGCAGCTGATATCGTATATGATTTTATAGCTTCTTCCCTTGTCATGGCTTGCTCAGGAAAAAAGGCAAAACCATTATCTGCTCTTTTTCGGGTGACACTGGCATAAAACGATTCAATCGGATCTATATTTTCCACCGGCACATCGGTACCGTTGGTCACTACTGCTCCTGTGTTAAGCAAACTTCTCCATGGATAAGATTCGAACTGAGCTCTGAATTTTCCCAATCTTTTTTCTACAAATAATGCATCACTGGTACAATGAATACCTTGCATGGCAGCTATTACGCCCAGTTTTCCGAATCGGGGTATGTCACTGGTATCTATATGCTGTGCATGTTCTATCCTCCACCTTAGGTTTTTCTTATCCGGATTGGAGCTGAATGTTTTTTCCATCAGATTTAATACTTCCCGGTTGGCCCTATCGCCTATAGCATGCACGCACAGCTGCAAATTGTTTTTGATGCATATTTCAGCCATTGCTTCTACCTCGGATACTTCAGTAGTATTTTGTCCATAAAAATTATCTGTACGATCGGCATATGGAGCAAGTAACCATGCACCATATGCGCCTAAGGCACCATCCACATCCGATTTTACAGCGCGCATAGTAAAATGGTCTTTACCGGCTCCTATTATTGGATATTTGGATAGTTCACCTTTTTGCACTGCAGTACTTCTTTCCCTCAACATGGCCCACAGTCTTATCTTTAATTTACCACTATCAGCTAATTCTTTGTACCAATCCAGTTCTTCAAAGCTGCTGCCAGCATCCTGAAAAGAAGTAACCCCATTTTTAATACATTCTTCTTGAGCCAGGATTATGCCATCGAGCCATATTTTTCTAAGCTCTTCAGAAGGTAGTCCTTTGAGATAGAAATTATATGCCTGGCGTATGATCCTTTGTGCAGTCTCTTCAAACATACCTATAGCGTTGCCCTCACTGTCCCGTACTATAGACCCACCTTTGGGGTCGGGGGTTTCTTTGGAAATACCGGCCAGTTCCATCGCCTTTTTATTGGCAAAACTACCATGTCCACTGGCATGGGAAAGCATCACCGGATTATCAGGAGATATGGCTGATAATGCATCGTGCATTGGATAGCCATGTACCGAAGCAAACAAAGGCTGTGTCCATTTTTCCTGATGCCATCCTCGTCCTATGATCCATTGACCGGGTTTGGCAGTTTTTACTTTTTCAGCAACCATTGCCACTATTTCATCCCAGCTTTTTGTTTTGATAAAATTGAGATTGATCAGACTACCTCCTAGTCCTGCAAAATGACCATGCCCCTCTATAAATCCAGGCATGATAAATTTTCCACCTGCATCTATCATTTCCGTTTTATCCGATTTGAGCTTTTGTATTTCTTCGTTTGTTCCAATCTGCAAAAACGTACCATTTTTAATAGCGAATGCATTGGCTATTGAATGTGTGGTATCTGCAGTATACACATTGGCATTGAAAATGATCAAATCGGCGGCGGGATTAGGATGGCAGCCATATAAAATGGTCAGGCAAATAAATAGAAGTATAGATTTCATTTTGATTAATTCGAAAATATTAATTGAAAAAAATAAAATGGCTTCACTAAATTTAATTTAATAAAAATACTAAACTGATATTGAGGGCTAGCGCCAAAGTGTATCTGCCAAAGCCAAGGTCCGGTTTGCCATTTATTTGTCCTTGTGAATTTCAATCCAGGCCTGAACTAATTTTAATTTGCCACTTGGAAATTTTCCAGGAATGAATTGTCCGGACGGGATTTCTATAACGGCATTGCCTCGGCCGCATTGAAAATAAATGTTTGTCTTCTTGTGCTCATGGTTATCAAAATAAAACATTCTGACTATGATCCCATAAAACATGGATATCATCGGCATGGACTTTTTAACAAAGATACAAGTTTGATTAACATCTCCCATCATTATAGGTTTTAAGATATTATACTGTTTGAATATCTTCGTTTTCGTTCAAAAAAAACGATATTTGTCGTACTTAAATACGATATCATGACCATAGCTATTGGTGCCGACCACGCCGGATTCGAAGTAAAACAATCCATTTTAAAAAATCTACAGACCCAAAATCTGGATTGTATTGACTATGGTACCTATGATGCCGGTAGTGTGGACTATCCTGACTTTGCTCATCCGGTAGCCAAAGCAGTAGAAGAAGGGGTAGCTGACTTTGGAGTATTGGTTTGTGGCAGTGGAAATGGGGTGGCCATCACTGCTAATAAGCACCAGGGTATCAGAGCGGCCATCTGTTGGAATGATGATATCACCAGGTTAGCCCGTAAACACAATAATGCGAATATAATTTGTATACCTGCTCGTTTTATAGAGCCCGGTATGGCTGCCAATATGGTCGATTTATTTTTACATGAAGAGTTTGAAGGTGGCAGACATGCGGTAAGGGTAGGGAAGATCAGTAATTGTTAGAAAATTACTTTCCTTCCAACACCTCTTTCAACACGGTCGGACCCAGGTCATCACTTTCAGCCAAATATAAATATCCGGGCTGGCTGCTGTCAAAGATCATAGTGTATTTCTGCTCTTTGCCTATTCGCTTTACTATAGCATCCATTTTATCTAATATAGGACTGTATAATAGATCTCGGCGAATAGCCAGTTTTTGCTTTAATTCTTCTTCAAATGCTCGTAGGCCTTCTTGTTCTTTCTGGAGCTCTTCCTCTTTCTTCTGTGCAGCTATAGGAGCCAAATTGCCTTTTTGCTGTTCTGCCTGGTAGTCTGCCACATGTTTTTGGAAAACTTTTATTTTTTCCTGGATAGATATAGTCAAAGTATCCTGGTATTTTTTTAAAGATGAATCAGCAATTGCTATTCCCGGGACTTTGCTCAAAATCTCGGCAGAATTGAGATAGCCAAATTTTTGCTGTGAAAGTGCCATGAAGGGACCGGTAAGGACAAATAGGATAAAAATTATTTTTTTCATTTTTTTGATTGAAAGTTATGAATATGACGATAAAATGATGGGTAGGTTACATAAATAAATAACCCCGGAAAATAAATTTTCCAGGGTTTGTGTTTAATTTCTTTAACAGAAAGTAATTCAGTATTTATTTACGATCGTTTACCTTTTTGTTTTCGATTTCCCGCATACCGTCTTGTATTTCATCTTCGATGGCATTACGAGCATTATTAAATTCGCGGATACCTTTTCCCAAACCTTTCATAAGTTCTGGAATTTTCTTGCCGCCAAATAATAATAGTACAGCGATAAAGATTAAAATCCATTCGCCTCCGCCTGGCATAGAAAAAATTAAAAATTGATTCATCTCGTATGGTTGATTAAATGAAGTAACAAATATAAGGTTTATTTAAGCAGGTAGTGTAAAAGTAGGGCTTAGACTAGGTTAAAATTATTTTTTAAGGCCTATTTCACGAAGTCTCTCTGTGAGGTAATCTCCGGCAGTAATTGGAGGATAATGCAACGGATTTTCTGCTGTCACCGTTTTGGGCAGGCAGGTCAAATCCATATCACTTCTTGGGTGAAGGAAAAATGGGATAGACAATCTTGGTTTGTGCCATTCTTCTTTGGGTGGGTTGACTACTCTATGCGTGGTCGAAATGAGATAATTATTGGTCAATCGCTGTAGCATATCCCCTACATTGATCACGATCTCATCATTTTCCGGTATTACATCCAGCCATTCCTTATTCAGATTCAGTACCTGGAGACCACCGGCTGAAGCACCAACCAATAAGGTGATCAGGTTTATATCTTCGTGTTGCTCAGCACGGATAGCAGACTGAGGTTCTTGAGTGATGGGTGGGTAATATATGGCTCTGAGTATGCTGTTTCCATTTTTGATTTTGGATGCGAAATAGGTATCACCAAGGCTCAGATGAATAGAAATGGCTTTGAGTAAATGACCTCCCGATTTTTCAAATGATTTGTACAATTTTTTGCCAGTAGCTAAAAACTCCGGCCTTTCCCGCACATATACATTTTTGGGGTATTCCTTTTTTATAGCATCTTTACCTTCCACTTCCTGGCCAATCTGGAAAAACTCTTTTAAATCCCCCACATTTGATTGTTTAGCATGCTCTTTTCCAAATGAAGTATATCCACGTTGACCCGCCAAACCGGCGATTTCGTACTTTTTCTTTTTCTCCACCGGTAAAGCAAAAAATGCTTGCGATTCGCTGTAAAACTTTTTTACCAGTGCTTTGGGAATTCCATGATTTACCACGCCTACAAAACCAATATCATGAAAAGCATTCCCCAATTTTTTTATAAATGCTTTTTTAGCTTTTTCGTCTCCTTTGGTAAATTGAGCCAAATCAACCAATGGAATAGCCCTTTTCTTAGCCATAATTATATTAGATTTTTTTTAAATATGTGCAAATATCATACCAAATGTTTCTAAGGAGAAGATGCACTTTCTCACTTCATCATTTCACCACTTCCTCAACCCCTCCTTCAAACTACCTGGGTTTATATTGGGCATTTTGTAAAATTAGGTCATAATTTTTTTCATTGACCAGCTCCTGTAAATTGATTTTATTCTTTTTTACGTAGGAATCAATGATTTTATAACCAATATAATTAACTGCCCTTCCCGGAGCTTCCGGTGGCATACCCTGGCTATGTGGTGCAGGCTGGGTAAGATTGGCGATATCTTTACTGCTGTTTTTATACAATAATTTGTCAGTTAATAGAAAACGCCAGATATCGAGCTCATTTGCTTTTATCCAGTTAAATTGATTTTGAGTGCATTCAAACCAGATCGAATCCGGAAGCCCGGGCATCCATTCTTTCACCAGGAATAATTTTATCCCTTCTGATATAATATGATCGAGAAGCCTATTAGATGATGGCACAGGTACTGCTTCAGTAGCTAGGGCAAACATGATTTTTTCAGGCAAGTGCTGGATATTAAATGTTCGATTGATATAGGAGGAAAAATTTGGGTTATTGATGGAAACCTGATCATAAAGACCGGTAAGTCCTAAAAACATTTCTTTCCCAATACCCATTGCATCCTCACCCTGTTGATTTTGAAATTGAAACAAGCCATAATTAAAATCCGTAATCAATGGGTAAAATACAGGTATGGATCTATCAGGGAAACTGGCTTTGAATCTTCCCAAAGGATTTTTGAGGGACTGCCAGTCAAATTTGCTGAAAACCAAATCCGCGGTATCGTGTAGTCTAAGTCTGACGGGATCATTTAAATAAGAGATTAATAATGAGTCGTTTATTCCAGTTTCGGAACCAAGTATAGCGGTAGAAATGATGCTGGCCAGCACCGAGTCATTTGATATTAATTCGTTGATGGTCTTCACATCTTGATTCATTCCCATTGCCATACTCCATGTATTGTCTATTTTTACATCGACCGGAGCTATCGGAAGCATATTTAACTTTGACTTGCACGCATTGGATATCAACAAAGCGGTGATCAGAATCGTTATGTGCCTATAGTTTATTGTTTGAATCAATCGGTACATCTATGGAAATCAAAATTACAACGATAAAACGACGACCAATCTGAATAAATTATTTAAATCACGGAATGAATACTTCTAAAACATTATATATATCATTACTTTTCACCATCGCGATAAGCAATATTTCCGCACAAGCTTTAAAAATCGGTTTTGGAGTGACCCCGCAATTGAGTTGGCTTACCAGTAATGATGCAAGCGTAAAAACGGCAGGTTCACAATTGGGTTTTGGTATGGGGATCAATAGCGAATACGAATTAAAAAATCGTTGGAAAATAGTTGCCGGTGCTAACTTGGCCTTAAATCAGGGTGGGAAATTGCGATACTCTATTGGCGGCAATATTTGGCCCAATTCCGAGTTAAAATCACCTTTGCTTAATAGTGGACCAAAACCCATACCAGATCATTCTTCATTTGACTATGATTTGAAATATGGGACTGTTTCTTTAGGCCTCAAACGAACTATTTCCGATAAAGAGGATACGAAAATGTATGTCGAATTACCCAAGATTAATTTTTCTAAAATTTTTAGTGCCCGGGGAGCCATTTTAAATGAAGAACTGTTGACTACAGATGAAAATATAATAAATGAACTGAATCCATTTCAACTTGGACTCTCAGCAGCTATTGGAGTTGAAAAAAGGATAGGCAGATTGGCATTTTGGTATGCCAGCGCTGAATTTTTGCGCACAATCCAGGACTTGACAAGGGATAATGGGTACAAATCAGTACGTTATCATGAGGGAGACCCAATAGACCCGTTTGATGACAAGTATCAAATTTTCAAAGAAAGGAGTAAGGTTTCACTCAATGTTTTGTCGATTAGATTAGGAGTGTTATTTTAACGCCCTGAATGACAAATCAAGAGTTAGATAATTTTATCAAGGCTGCCCTCAAAGAGGATGTTGGCTCAGGTGATCATACTTCCAATGCATGCATTCCCGCCAGGGATACTTCCAGGGCAAGATGTCTGATAAAAGATGATGGAGTACTGGCAGGCCTGAAAGTCGCCAGGCGAATTTTTGAATTGGTAGACTCCGAAGCAAAATTCAAAGCCTTTAAAAAAGATGGCCAGGATGTTAAATACGGAGATATTGCCTTCGAAGTAAAATGTAACTCCCGCAAATTGCTTCTGGCAGAAAGATTAGTGCTGAATACTATGCAGCGACTATCCGGTATTGCCACTATGGCAGATCGATTTGCCGCAGAAGTGGAGGGTTTGCCGGTTAAAATTTTGGATACACGAAAGACTACTCCTTTGAATCGATTTCTGGAGAAGTACGCGGTAAAATGCGGTGGATGCTATAATTATAGAAATGGCTTGTTCGATTGGATCATGATAAAAGACAATCATATCGATGCTTGTGGATCGATTGAAGAGGCGATAAAGCAGGTAAAAGAATATCTCAGGAAGAAAAAACTCAAACTCAATATTACAATCGAAGTGAGAAATCTGGTGGAAGTCTATGAAGTGCTCAGAGTAGGTGGAATCACCCGCATCATGTTTGACAATTTTGAGTTACCTATTCTTAAGGAAGCCGTAGCCATTGTAAATAACAAATTTCAGACTGAAGCATCCGGCGGTGTTAATCTGCAAAATGTTCGGAAAATAGCCCAGACCGGAGTACAGTACATTTCGGCAGGTGCCTTGACGCATTCAGCTGGTCAATTGGATATCAGCTTGAAAGTGGTGAAGGGTAGTTGATGTACGATTAGACCTTCTACATTGTACCATGTGGATTTCGATGAATGGAATTGATTTATTTTACCGTTAAAGAAAGCGTTGCCCTAGGATGCTCAAAAGAGGTAAGATTTAGAATAATTCCTATCTTCCCCTTCTAATTTATTAAAAAATGAAAATAAGTCTTTCCCAATTGTTGGTAATATTTATTGCTTTCTATGGTTCCACCTTGAGCTATGGTCAAAGTTTTACTTCAAAAGCAAATGCCTTCGTAGAGTCACTGTCTGGAGATCAAAAGAAAGAATTGTTGAAACCTTTTAGTGATACCCAAAGGACCAACTGGGATTTTGTACCTCGTGAAGACAGGACAGGTACCAGAATAGGATATCTAAGCCAGGTCCAGCTAAATAAATTTTATGACCTGGTATTGGCAACAGCCGGAGAGGTCACTTTGGAAAAAATTAAAAATGTAAGGAAACATGAAGCGATACTTAGGGGTATTGAAAACAGACCGATAGATGATAAATACCGGGATACCACCAAATATTTTATTCAATTATTCGGAATGGACGATGGGGATAATACCTGGGGATGGAAGTTAGAAGGCCATCATATTTGTATCAATTATGTAATCAAAGATGAGAAAGTGTTCTCTGCGACGCCGAATGTTCATTGTTCTAATCCTGCCGTAGTGCTTAAAGGTGCACAGGAAGGTTTTGTATTGTTAAAACCGGAACGCGATTTGGCTAAAAACTTTTTAGATGCATTGACTGCTGATCAAAAAACGAAAGCAGTAGTATCAACAGAAACACCAAAGGAGATAATTAATTACAAACCAAGAAAAGCGGTATTGGATCATTTTTCCGGTCTAAATTTTGGTCAATTGAGTCCGGCGCAACAAATTAAATTTAAAGAGTTGGTACATTTATACGTAGCTCGTGCTTCGAAGTTTTTCGTAAAAGATATAGAAGACCGCATATCCAAAGCCGGCTGGGATAAATGGAATTTTGTGTGGATGGGATCGGAAGAGGTGACTCCCGGGCATACCCATTATTACAGATTACAAAGCCCTGATTTTATCATCGAATACGATAATTTTCAGAATAATGGGAATCATGTGCATTCTATTTTCAGAGATGTAAAAAATGATTTTGGTGACGCACTCGCTGAACACTATGATAAAGAACATAAGAACTAATTTCATTGCACTATAAGAATAGGCTATATAAGAATTTGTTCACCGGATGATTAAAACTGTACTTTCTTTTTTTTGTGTTTTTGGATTGATGATACCCATATCATGGGGACAGACCTTTTCACCCAAAGTATTAATTGTAATTGCCCATCCGGATGATGAGACTATGTTTCCGGTGACCATATTTAAAATCACCCGTGAACTGAAAGGAATGGCAGATCTTGCACTCATTACAGACGGATCCGGAGGATATAATGGGTTGGTGGCATCAACCTATTATGGATTGAATCTCACTGATAGTGCAACGGGTAGAACACATTTGCCATTAATCAGAAAAAAGGAATTGTTATGCTCTGGTGAAGTAATGGGTATACATAATTTTTTCTTTATAGACCAGGTGGATGATTTTTATCAGTTGGATCCAACGCCGTTCATTCAAGGTAAAAGATGGGATTTGGATGTTTGCAACAAAAGACTGGATAATATCTTAAAAGTGGGTGATTATGATTTTATATTTTGCCTGGTGCCGGATGAAGGTCAGCATGCTCATCACAAAATGGCTACTCTGTTGGCTATTCGTGCTGCACAAAGAGTGAATGGTGGTAAGAAACCTATAGTACTGGCCGGCCGATCATTAGCCAGGGAAAGCAATTTTTCTTTCACCGGCTTAAAAGACTTTACAGAAACCTCTGTAAATGCAACTGATGCAACATATAAAGTTGACAGATCAAAAGGCTTCGGTGAAAATAATAAGCACAGTTATATGATCGTGGCAGATTGGGTAAAAGCTTGTCATAAATCCCAGAGCGGAGATATGAATGCTTCTATGCACCGTGGAGAGGTGGAAGCTTATTTTTATTTCGATATTAACGGAAAAGAAGGAGTGGTTAAAACAAAAACTTTATTTGAAGCATTGAATAGCTCAGGCTATAGCAAGTAATAAAGCGAAAGCACGATAACATAAAAAAATCATTATAATATTTTTTGTCTTTTCTTTGTTAAAGATTACTGATAAATCGATCCCTGGTCTTCGAATCAGGAATCAAGCAGGCTTGTTTTCCAAATATTTTATACCGATATCTCGATATAATTAAGTAGACTCCATCACGTATGGTTTTTGGGAAAATAAATCCCAACCGGCCCAAAATTTTATTGAATCCACCCAATAGGATAATTATTTTTAGTACGGCACTGGAAAATGTAAAAGCAGTTCCCTCGTGCAATAGTATAATGGTTTCTTCATTGACTTTTACTTTTAGATGCTTAATCATTTCGACACCCGGAGGGGACTGTAGAGTAGCAAATGAAAATAGTCTGTTCTGATCTTTTTTTACAAGCCATTTAAAGAATCCATGGCAAAGCACGCAGGTGCCATCAAAAAAGACTATTGATTTACCATCGGTGTTATTCATTCAAGCCACAAAAGTACTGGCTATTCATCAAAGCAACCGATTGGTGCTCCATCCGGCATAGCTTTTACTTCGGGTACTTCAAATTTGGAAGGATCTTTTTGAAAATCTTCTATTAAGGATTGAAGATATACTGATTGATCGTCCATACCGGTCAGGGTAGCCGTAATTGATTTAATATATCCTTTACAGGCTGCCAATACACCTGAGCTGGTAGATTTATTTGCCATCGTTCTTAATAAACTGGCAAAAAAGATTCGCTCCGTATTCTTCTTTATTTCTTTTTCCAGTCCGGAAGTCGCTTCATGCCCTTTGATTTTTTGCCGGATTCCAGTCAGGTATTCTTTTACTCCATTCACAGTACCTGTCCTTGCATTTTGTTCAACCAATCTTGCCATTCTTTCATGGTTCAATAATAATGTAAACGCCAGTCCGGTAATTGATTCCGCGGCAGCAATTGGATCAAAGGTAGCTCCGGTATAGTTTTTAAATGTTTCTCTGTCGCGTGGAAATCCCGGCGGATGAGGTGGAATCAATGAAATGATGTTTTCTGAAAGTGCCAATTCTTTTGGTGATATGCTATTTAAAATAGCATTCAATGCATTTCCCTGATCTATGGAAGGCACTATTTTATTCGTTGACTGGCCATCGCCTTTCATGGTATAAGTATAATCCACCCCACCGATGATTTTACTCGCCGCTTCGATTTGGTATCGGTGACTCAAATACAGCGGAACCAATACATTTTCAAGGTAGGACATAGGATCACCAAACCGAATTGAATTCACTCCAAATTGAGTTAAGGCCTGTCTGCGGGTTTGCATCAGTCTGTTCAGCTCAGCTACTATATCTTTTCCATTATCCCAAAGATGGTTGGATGGATGAGCACTACCCAATGGTCTTGCATCCTGGTCAGAAAGGTACGGTAGCCCCATTTTATTAGTTTGTTCTATGATCAGATCAAGTGATTTGTTTTCATCATTGCCGGCAGGAAATTCCTGGTAGCCCCAGATGATGGCCCTTTTATCCCAATCGCCAATACCGACATCATATGCATTGCTAAAGTCTGCTTCACTATTGGTAAATCCTATGATCGGATGTGGATAATCCATAACAGATGATCTTGCTGAGGTGCTCGAGATATAATTATGATTTAGTCCAATGGTATGCCCCACCTCGTGTGCGGAAAGCTGTCGTAACCGTGCCAGAGCCATTTGCATCATCGGATCTATGTTTTTATTGTCTTGCTTGAATGGTGAGGTAAATGCCTGAGCTATAAGGTAATCTTGTCTTACTCTAAGAGAGCCAAGGGATACATGACCCTTGATGATCTCACCGGTGCGGGGATCGGTGACGGTATTGCCATAAGACCAGCCACGGGTACTCCGGTGGATCCATTGGATTACATTATATCGTACATCAAGTGGATCTGCCGTGTCGGGCAATACTTTTACCTGGAATGCATTTATATAGCCTGCTGCTTCAAACGCTTCATTCCACCAGGCAGCACCTTCCATCAAGGCTGACTTTATTGGTTCGGGACATCCGGAATCAAGATAATAAACAATTGGCTCTTTAGCTTCGCTTTTTAATGCGCCAGGGTCTTTCTTTTCAAGTCTGTGTCTTACCGTAAACTGTTTGTTTATGTTATCGCTGATCGGTGTAGCATAATCAAAATACGAAATACCAAAAAATCCGGATCGTGGATCAAATTTACGAACCTTATAGTCATGGTCGGGCAATTGAACAAACGAATGATGCTGATGTACTGTGATGGCTTCTGCACTAGGTGCTACCGATTGTATCCAGGCACCGGTTGGCTTACCGGTAAAGGTGAGCAAAACATCAAACTCCGAATTGAGTGGAAAATTTTTAGTGCGATCGGGATTGATCGCCGACCGGGAAGCGTCTATTCGATAATTGCCCTGCTTTGTTGCTTCCAATCTGCCGGCCACATCATGGGCATCTTGCATAAGAAATGAAGTGAGGTCTATGGTGAGAATACCATTTTCTTCCTTGTCTATTGTAAAGCCCCAGAGCACAGACTGAGCAAATGCTTCTTCTACTGATTTTCTTTCGGCTGCATTATTGGAAATAGCCCGGTAAGCATAATTGGGTTGGATCAACAACAGTTTTGAACCTGCCCGCTTAAACTTTACTATTCGTTCTCTTCCGATTTGTCCCCTGTCAAGGCCAATATCATTAGAGCCTACACCGGTGGAAAGTCCTTGTACATAAAGAAATTCTTTTTCCAGGTCTTTTACCTGCAGGGAGATCTTTCCGTCCTTCGAATGGTAAGAGAAATTGAAAAACCCGGGAAATTGACGAATATCCTGGGAGAAGCCAATAAACGGAAATAGTAAAATGACTCGAAAAAAGAATGATTTCATAAAATTTTAACGTTAATGAATTAGCATTTAATAAATGAAAAACTATGGTTTAATTTGATGTATTTGACATTATGAAAATACCAATTCAAGATAATAAGAATTTTTAATCCACTAATTTTTTATATTTTGACCTGTAATATTAAGGTCCAATAAATAATTAAATTCTAACTGAATAATTTGAATGAAAAAGAAAATACTTTTATTAGGTAGTGGTGAACTCGGTAAAGAACTAGTGATTGCCCTAAAACGACTGGGGCAAACAGTGATTGCTGTGGATAGTTACGCCCACGCACCGGCTATGCAGGTGGCCGATGAGAGTGAAATAATAGACATGCTCAATGGGGATCAGCTGGATTCCATAGTAGCAAAGCACCTGCCTGACCTCATAGTGCCGGAGATAGAAGCTATTCGTACGGAGCGATTTTATGAATATGAAAAACAAAATATAAAAGTGATACCCAGTGCCCGGGCTGCCAATTTTACCATGAATAGAAGACTAATCCGTGATCTGGCCAGCAAAGAACTAGGGCTGAAGACTGCGAGATATCACTATGCCACAACATATGATCAATTTAAAAATGCAGTGCATGAAATAGGATTGCCTTGTGTAATAAAACCGTTGATGTCTTCATCTGGTAAAGGCCAAAGTGTACTGAGGTCATTAGATGATCAGCAAAAAGTGTGGGATTATGCCAGTAATAACTCCAGAGGTGACATCAAAGAAATTATCATTGAAGAATTTGTTTCATTTCATTCAGAGATTACCTTGTTGACCGTGACCCAACAAAGTGGTAAAACTTTGTTTTGCCCACCTATAGGCCACCGTCAGGAGCGGGGTGATTACCAGGAGAGTTGGCAACCGATAGCTATCTCTCAGCAAGACTATAGTGATGCCTGCGACATGGCCGGAAAAGTTACTGCCGCACTCGAAGGAACCGGGATCTGGGGAGTTGAATTTTTTCTAACAAATAATGGGGTGTACTTTTCGGAATTAAGTCCCCGACCTCATGATACCGGCATGGTGACTTTGATAGGCACACAAAACCTATCTGAGTTTGAGTTGCATGCCCGGGCAATACTTGGTTTGCCTATTCCGGAAATAAAAATGGAAAGAGCTGGGGCTAGTGCAGTGATCTTAGCCAATGCATTAACCGATAAATTTAGTATTAATGGTTTGGAAAAAGCAATGCTCTTTACCGATTCCGATATACGATTATTCGGCAAGCCATCGATAAGGCCGTATCGCAGAATGGGAGTGGCTCTTACTTATGGTGAAATAAATAGCGATATCAATCAACTAAGAAAAAAAGCGCAGGAGATAGCAGCTTGTGTTGAAATAAGGCCTTCCTAAATCAATATAATTGACTCCCCTGTTTTCAAACTGTTCTATATAAGAATAACGGTTGGGACAAGCTTATCCTCTATTATCTTTGTGTAGTGATGATGAGGGATATAGTCAAGTATTGTCGTTTCGAAACCAGCCGATCCTCTGGACCTGGAGGTCAGCACGTAAATAAAACGGAAAGTAAAGTAGCCATCTACTTTGATATCGATGCTTCTGCACTTACCCTGGAGCAAAAAGAAGTACTTAAACAAAAATATAGCAATAAAATAAATGCCGAAGGCGAGCTGTATTTACAAAGTATGGCTAGTCGGTCTCAACTAGCAAATAAAGAAGCTGTGATTGTGAAGATGCAATCTTTAATCCTTTCAGCTTTAGTGCCATCTAAAAAAAGAAAAAAAACAAAGCCTACCTGGTCAAGCATCGAGAAGAGATTGGAAAGCAAAAAAATAGTTTCAGAAAAAAAGAAGAATAGGGGGATTAGGCATTAGGCGGTGAGCTAGAGGTTTTTCGTCTGAATATTAAAATCGTGATGAGCTATTCTACCGTCTTGAAACTCATTAAATCAAGGGTTAAAAAAACAGTCCCATTACCACTTTGGAGTTTATAACATCTATTCTATAATTTTTCAATAAATTGAGATTCCAGGAGACGGAGCCCAGGGAAATAAAATCTTTTTCAATTGAAAAGAGGTCTCCAAAAGTATTAGCTGGATCGTAAGCAATATTGAAATATTCTGAATAGCTTGTTGCTGGTATCACCCGTTCGACTTTTCTGGTTTCAATGACATTTTTTATCTGTTGGGCTATGGTTTCTGGTGCAACTTTTTCTTTTTCGCAGGAAATAAAGGCTAGAAATAGCAGGAGAAAAGAAATACGATAGATCATGAAAAGAATTAAGGATTCTATCTATATAGACGGGATTCTGCTTTCATAAGTTGGTCCTCAATAGTTAATGGCTACTATTTAATCATATCATATTAACTTTTTAAAGTTTAAATACTGCACCAGGGGTAAAAATCTTCAAGCTCAGATGCACTAACATAAGATCGGCGATTAATTTAATATCACAAATTGTTTCAGAAAGTTGATATCAGAGCGCGTACCAGCGAATGAAAAAAACTAATGGTTTATGGTACGTGATCCCTTTAATGTGGTCCGCGGTCTAGTTTACAATATCGTACTCGGTTGCACATGTAAGGGTTTTTCGGGAAAAGGCCTTGGGCCAATCAGTTTTTCCACATCCGATTTAACCAACACTTCTTTCTCCAACAGGGTTTTGGCTAAAATATCCAATTTGTCTCTATGTTCGTTAAGCAGGTCTTTCGCGCGATCAAATTGATTTTCCACCATTTTACGAACTTCGCTGTCAATCATACGGGCTGTATCTTCGGAATATGGTTTTTGGAATGCATCCTGGCTCATTCCATAAAAAGAAACATTCCCTACTTTATCATTCATGCCAAATACAGTTACCATAGAATAAGCCATTTTTGTTGCCTGATCAAGATCACTCTGGGCCCCGGTAGAGACTTTACCGAACACAATAGTTTCAGCAGCCCGACCACCAAATGTCATACACATGCGGTCATTTAATGCTTCTGTGCGGGTAATGTATTCTTCTTTTGGTAAATATTGCGCATAGCCAAGGGTGCCAATTCCTCTGGGTACAATGGTCACTTTTACCAGCGGTGATGCATGCTCTAAAAGCCAGCCACATACTGCATGCCCGGCTTCGTGATAGGCTATGATTTCCCGCTCTTCTGGTGAGATGATTTTATTTTTCTTTTCAAGACCACCGATGACTCTATCCAGTGCATAGTTAAAGTCATCCATATCCACGGCTGCTTTATTTCTACGTGCTGCAATGAGGGCAGCTTCGTTGCATATATTGGCAATATCAGCACCTGCAAACCCCGGGGTCATTTCAGCCAGTATTCCAGGCTCGACATCGTGCTTCAGTTTAATGTTTTTTAAATGCACCAGAAATATGGCTTCTCGTCCTTTGAGATCCGGAGCATCAATTCCAATTTGTCTGTCGAATCTGCCTGGTCTTAAGAGGGCATTATCCAATACATCGGGTCTGTTGGTTGCTGCCATTAAGATTACAGCTTTATCAGTGGGAAAGCCGTCCATTTCTACTAATAATTGATTGAGTGTACTTTCCCTCTCATCGTTACCACCTTGCCAGGTATTTTTGCCTCTGGCTCTGCCTATGGCATCAATTTCATCAATGAATATGATACAGGGCGCTTTCTCACGGGCTTGCTTAAATAAATCTCTCACTCTTGAAGCTCCCACGCCTACAAACATTTCAACAAAATCAGATCCACTGATGGAAAAGAACGGTACACCCGCCTCTCCTGCTACTGCTTTAGCCAATAATGTTTT
>CAYNIG010000032.1:0-27193 GCA_964396995.1 uncultured Saprospiraceae bacterium
TTTTCCGGAGAATTTCTATTATTAAAATAGACATAGGTAGCGGCAGAAAGCACCAATACAATAGCCAAATAATTAAGGTATTGAAAAAACTTCTTAGGTTTAGTCGAGGCAGATATCGGCTCCGCTTTGGTGGCTTGCGTTTGTTGCATGGGCTCCACAGTTGGCTTTTCTTTGCTTTTATTTTTTAGCTTTTCTAATTCCTTTTCTCTTCTCTCTTTTTCTAAAATAAATCTTTTTTCCTGTTCCCTTTTCCTTTCTTCTTCTTTTTCTCTGCGGTCATCTTCTTTTATCCTCTCCAGGTTGGTACGGGCTTCCTCTTTATGTTTTGCATTGGGATGATTTTCCAAATACTGTAAATAATAAATAGCGGAGTCTTTCGCCAGCGCTGTCCGCCATTCTTTTTCATCCTCTTCGGCTTCTTTGTCCAGGGCCAGGTCTTTTAATTTTTGTTTTGCTTCGGTTGCATACTTACCAGTAGGATATTTATTGTAAAAAGCGATATAAGCGCCTTCGGTATCTTCTTGTAAAGCGTACTGCCATTCCTTCTCTTCCGTACGTTTTTTTACAAAAACAAACTGACCGCCCATATGACCTGCATCAAATAATGGACTTACCTCTGCCTGTTGTTTGTAATTATATCTCACTTGTTCAGTTACACGGTCCGCTAACCTGCAGATATTGATCGTATCATCCTCATTTTCTTTCAGGTTATTAATAATACCAATGGCAAAGGGGCTATTCTCACCCGGCTTACCATCGCTCACCGGACCACCACCTGAGATAAATACAAATCGGGATGGTTTTCTGTCCCATTCTTCAAAGGCACCTTCCATTTTAGTAGACACATCACGGGTCAATAAAGAACCTGAGAAACAACTATCCGATATAAGCAATAAATGTTTTGCTTTGATAGATTTTATAGTATCGTGGACATCCGCATTGGATACATAGCTGGATACTTTATCTGGCTCCGCATCTACCGGTATCCAAAAACCACGCTCTCCGACCATATATCCATGACCTGAATAATAAATAAGCAATCTGTCATTTGGTTTTACTATTCGTCTCAGGTCATTGAGTTTATCTACTATATTGTCTTTATTGGCTTCCTGGTCCATAAGCAGTTGCACTTGCTCAAAAGAATACTCTTCCAATAAGAGCTGAGCCAGGTCTTTGATATCTTTTACCGCATTGGGCAGTGGATCAAATTTTTGATAACTGGATATTCCGATTGCGAAAAGGTAATTTTTTCCTGTGGTTTTGGTGTTAGAATCTTCGTTTGGCAGTCCACCTACTGCACGATCACTGGACATAGGTTAATTGGTTTTATAAAAATATACTATTTAAAGATAAATAATATTAAGTACAAACCACATAAAATAGAAAGGGATAAATACGCTAAGAGTTATACTATCGAGGTGATTAATCTATTTCACTTGTATTTTTTCTTCCCTATCACAGCCGTCCATACGCTTAATTTATTATTTTGATAGCTTGTCCATATAGGTCTAACCAGACCTCCAGCGGCCGAAATATTATTATAATCACCAAAGAAAGCTTTCGATCCGGGTGGAGTAAATTTTGATCCTGAAAGCATGATTTCTTTGAAGGTATTGCCTCCGTCTTTAGAATAGGCTACGACTACTTCTGTATCTGTATTGCTGAAATTTCGTCTGTCATAATACACTATATAAATGTATCCCGTAGAAGGATCAACTGACATCCAGGGAAAAAATTGAAACCGATCCGTCTTATCCTGGTTTACTCTTATTCTGTCTGACCAACGATTACCGCCATCTCTGCTATGCATCATCCATATATCCATATTTTTTTCGCCACTGTACAAATCGGCCCAGCATACATATAATGAACCGCTGTACTTGCCATTACTCTTATCTGTTCCGGTAACAGGCATACCATTGGCACGACCTAATCCATCAATACCCAGAGCCCAGCCCCCGACTTGATTCATAATGGCTTTGTCATTAGCCAACCAGGTATTTCCACCATCCACTGATTTGTCAAACCAAAGTTTCTGGTCAAATGCCCATACAACATATATTTCATGATTCAAGCCATACGATGGCACAGCTCCTTCTGGTGTAAAATCATCATCAATACAGTCCCCTTCGAAATCACTGATGGTTTTTGCTGGAGACCAGGTACTCCCCTGATCATGCGATATGGAAAATCGAATGCGGGATCTGTCTTCCTTTTTAAGAGAGGCATATTTATCAAACTCAGTCCAGGTCACTACCAAATCATTGTTATTAGGATCTGAGGCGATCCAGGGTTTATCCTGGTTTTTGGGTGGGTTAGTACCTATGGCATGACCACTATCCCAGCTTTTACCGCCATCTTTACTATTTTGAATGACAATACTTTCAAGCCAACGCCTGGATGAACGGCCTTGGTGCTCCGGTGATCCAAGATGGACATAATATACATTCCCATTATGATCAGACCATAACACAGGGTCTCCAAACACACCTAATTCCGGTGATTTGAGACGCGTATGAGAAAACGTATTGCCCCCATCTGTGGAATAATGTACTCTGTCTATTATAGAACCGCCAACCACTATATTGGGATTTTTTTGTGAGACTGTGATGGATGGCTCTGCGGGGCCATATTGCTCGCCATTGTTTTCTGCAATTTTGATCAAACCGTGAAAACGAATGGTAGCGCAGGAAGTAAATAAGATTACTAAAAAAATATAAACAAATTGAATACCCGATTGCATCTGTGAAAAATAGATAAATAAATTGAATTGAACAATCTATAGTGCGGATAAAAGCTATATTTTAATAGCTCTTTTCGGCTAATTCGCATTTTACTGGGCTATATTTTAAGTTACACTAAGATCCCCGGTAGAGGTAAGATTTTATTAAAACTCCAATCTGAAGCTTATCCTGCAAAAAAGGAAGAAGTCCTAAATAAATACAAGGTGACTTCGCTGAAGTCAACTTTGGATCTTTGAAACCGATAAAATGGGAATTTGCCTCCTTTTCGAAAGTATATTATGATGGATTGAAGCTTTATATTAAAATCTAGCCTCCTCTTTGTACCAGAAGTCAGCGCACAAGCAGAGAGCTTATTTACTCATTTCTTTGAAGAGAATATTTTATTCCATGCTATGCCATTTGGAAATAAAATAGCAAGTAATGCGACAATGAGAATAAAATTAAATTCTACACCATTCCTACCACCACCTACCACATACCATCCTTCATGTCGATGCAGCATCACGATACCCACTACTAAAATAATAATGGTAAGCAAACAAGCCCATGTAATATACTTTTCAAACAGCAAACAGATCGCTACCAGTACATGGGACAATTTTATTGCCCAGGCTAAAGGAACTCCTAAGACCCCAAAACCATTTTGTGCAAGATAGCTCCTGCCAAATTCGGTAACACTGTTATCGAGTATTCCGGGAATACTATGCATCAATAAAATGATGGCTACCCCCAATCTTAAAATAAAAGTACTATTACTTACATTCATATCATTAAGGTTTAGAAATTACGTAAAAGCAGAAAAAAGGAATTATAACTTTATCTAATTTAGCCTTTTTTCAGGAAGGATTTTAATTTTTGACTTTTTATATGGGAACCACCCGGTTTTTCATTTTGTGCAAATTATAAAAATACCCGTTTGAGGCAGACAAATTCAGATGTGATTACACTTATCTTTAATTTTATGATTTCAATAGATGAAATAGCTCAATCCTTTCCGAAGTATTCTAATGCTGCCGGTAATATTCAATCTGTTCCATTGAAAATTTTCAAACCCCGGAATAAAGACGAAGTGATTTCCATATTACATGATGCACGACAAAAAAAAATTACCGTAAGACCCATTGGTTCAGGACATTCCTTTTCAGAAGTGATTAAAGAACAATTTTATATGATTCATCCTCAGTATTTGACTGAATGCAATACATATGAAAAGTACATCCGACCGGGTGTATTGGAAAAAGACAGATATTTAGTAAAGGCAGAAGCGGGAATTCGAATCAAAGCACTGAATAAAAAATTATACAAACGTGGACTTGCATTGGATAATATGGGTGCTTTTGATTGGCAGACGGTCTCCGGAGCTTTATCTACAGGCACTCACGGTACGGGCATTCACAAACCGGCATTCCCCGATATGGTTAGAGCAATCATATTAATACTGTCTAACGGTGAAACCTGGCATATCGAACCGTCACAAGGAATTACAGATCCTGATTTATTTGATTCATCTACCGGAATCCGGTTGGTACAGAATGATGATATTTTTTACAGCGTAGTATTGAGTTTTGGTGCTATGGGATTTATCTATGAAATCATTTTTGAAGTAGGTAAAAAATTTTGGATTAAGGAAAGTCGTAAAGTGATGGATTGGGATTCGGAGTTAAAGCCGGCAATAGAGAATGGCGATTTTAAAAACTGGGTCGAAAAAGAGTATGATTTTGTTTCGTTTCGTATCAATCCATATTATACTAAAAATAAAAAAACAGGTAAACAACAAAGATTGTGCTCATTGGCCTTACAAAAATCTTTTCCAGGCGACCCACCTCTATATCAAGGTTGGGCTGCCTATACCAGGAACTTCCTATTTACAGTATTGGGCAATATTGGAATTTCGACCTGGGTCCTGATGAAACTAATGAACCGAAAACTAAGCAGCATACCGAATTCCATCAACAGCGGCATCAAAGGATCTGCTGATAAATTATTTATTGGTACCAGCTATAAAGTGTTGTACCAAACTGGTTTGAGTATTCGCAGACAAGGTATTAGTTCTGAATTTGCGTTTGATGTGGATTATAAGAACCTGGTAAAAATCATTGACAGATTAGCTGTTCATTTTAAGAAACTGGCCAATACATTTTCACTATACCTAAGTAGTCATATACCGGTTCGATTTGTCAGTACTTCGAAAGCGTATTTATCCCAATGTTACCTTGAACCCAAAATGTATATCGATTTACCTACTTTAGATGGAGTACATGGAGCCAGCCAGATCATGGAATACAATCAGGAATTTATGGTAAATGAATTGAATGGTTTACCACATTGGGGTAAAATAAATCATTTTCTCTATTCAAAGCCGGGGTATACCGATTCGCATTATCCTAAAGCATTTATATGGAGATCCATACGGGAGAAATTAGACCCGATAGGTATGTTTTACAGCGATTTTGTAAAAAAGATGGGATTATAATCAACTTGTATTTAATTTGATTTTTTTATATCAAATCCTGCCAGGCTACAGTATAGACCTATTTGTAATTCATTATTTTCCACAACTCTTAATTAATCGGGTTAATATGATTGGCGATTCACCATTTCCAATCCATTTCGTATTTTTAAATTTTATAAAAAAGACTCTTACATGAAATTAAAACTAATCATTCCTCTTGTACTGCTCCTGACCCATTTAACCCAGATATATTCTCAAAAACAGAAACAAGCAAAAACAATAGTCTCATCTGTACCGGTCACCGAAGAAAAGACAATTAAATACGATCCTTCCCTTTACTCAGGTATTACCTGGCGGGAAATCGGACCATTCAGAGGTGGTCGCTCCTGTACAGTAACCGGCATCAAAGGCAATCGCAACCTTTATTATTTTGGTGGTGTCGGAGGTGGAGTTTGGCGTACTCAAGATGGAGGCACCACCTATGAAAATATTACCGATAAATATTTTGGTGGTACCATAGGAGCCGTTGCAGTTGCTCCATCCGATCCCAATGTGATCTATGTGGGTGAAGGTGAGCAAACTCTAAGAGGCAACACCTCATCGGGCTGGGGAGTTTGGAAAAGCACAGATGCCGGTAAAACATGGTCGCACATTGGACTTACCGATTCACGCCATATTTCCAGGATCAGAATACATCCCACCAATCCGGATATGGTCTACGTGGCAGCCTTAGGCAACCTTTGGAAACCCAATGAAATGCGAGGTATTTACAAGACCACCGATGGGGGCAAAACCTGGAATAGAATTTTATATATAAATGATCATGCCGGAATAGCTGACCTGACTATGGATCCCAACAATCCACGTATATTATATGCAAGCAGCTGGAATATGACTCGTAATGGATGGCGTATGGACAGCGGTGGACCGGATAGTCATCTTTGGAAAAGTACCGACAGCGGCGAACATTGGGAACAAATATCAAACAAACCCGGCTTACCCAAAGGTACCTGGGGTATTGTAGGCATCGCCGTCTCTCCGGTAAACTCCGAACGTGTATTTGCCATGATTGAAGCATTAGATGGTGGTCTGTTCAGATCAGATAATGCCGGTGAATCCTGGGTGAAAGTAAATGAAGATCGCGGTATGCGGCAAAGAGCCTGGTATTATACCCGTATTTATGCCGATACTAAAAACGAAGACATCGTATATGTTTGCAATGTATCCTTTTTCAGATCTAAAGATGGAGGCAGGACCTTTACCACTATCGAAACCCCACACTCCGATCACCACGATCTATGGATAGATCCTGATGATAATAATCGTATGATAATAGCTGATGATGGAGGTGCTCAAATCAGTACCGATGCCGGAGCCAATTGGACTACCTATCATAATCAGCCCACAGCTCAGTTTTACCGGGTGATCACCGACAATCATTTTCCTTATAGAATATATGGCGCCCAACAGGACAATACCAGTGTAAGAATAAACTCAAGATCGAAAGGTATCTCAATAACGGAGAGAGATTGGGAACCATCAGCAGGTGGAGAAAGTTCATATCTGGCTATCAATCCCTTAAATGAAAATATAGTATATGGTGGTGAATACAAAGGATATCTCAATATGCTCAACCATGAAACCGGCGAAGAGAGATCAGTAAACATCTGGCCTGATAATCCTGTGGGTCGGGGCGCTGAAGTAATGAAATACCGATTTAATTGGAACTATCCCATATTCTACAGCCCGCATGATCCCAAAAAATTATATGCCGGATCCCATTATTTGCATGTCACCTACGATGGTGGATCATCCTGGCAAGTGATCAGTCCTGATCTTACCCGTGGGGAGCCGGAAACCATCAAATCCAGTGGAGGACCTATCACCCAAGACAATACGGGAGCGGAATATTACGCCAATATCTTTTGCATGCAAGAATCCGTATTGGAAAAAGAGGTAATATGGACTGGCTCTGATGATGGACTTTTACATCTCACCCGTGATGGTGGCAAATCATGGAAGAATGTAACTCCTCCTATGTCACCAAAATACAATATGATGAATAGCATCGAACCCAGTCCCTTTGATAAAGGAAAGGTATACATAGCAGCAACCTCATATAAATTTGGCGATTATACACCGTATATCTATAAATCCAGTGATTATGGTTCTACCTGGACTACTATCACGAATGGTATACCCAAAGAAGAGTTTGTAAGAGTGGTTCGTGCCGATCCCAGGAGGAATGGTTTATTATATGCAGGTACTGAAAAGGGAATGTGGATATCTTTTGATGATGGTGCTTCCTGGTCAAAATTTCAATTGAATCTGCCCATAGTACCCATACATGATTTAGCTATAAAGAACGACAATCTGATTGCCGCTACTCATGGTCGCAGCTTTTGGTTGATAGATGATCTCACCCCACTGCATCAATTAAAAGAGGAGATCGCTGCTAAAGATCATCATCTGTACAAACCCATGCCTTCTTATCGTATGCCCGGAGGAGGTGGCTTCAGGCAGGCAGATAGAAGACTGGAAGGCCAAAATCATCCCGGGGGAGTGATGCTAAATTATTTTGTAAAAAAAGTATCTGATAGTATGGCCGCAAAATTGGAAATACTGGAGATGAATGGAAAATTAATAAAATCATTTACAAACAAGTCTACTGAAAGAAATACTCAACTCAATGTGAAACAGGGAGGCAACCGGCATATTTGGGATATGAGATACGAAGGGTATAAAACATTTCCCGGAATGGTATTTTACTCAGCACCTAACCTTGGTCCTAAAGCAGTACCCGGCAAATACATCGCCCGACTCACGATAAATGGCCAATCTACAGATCAGGAATTTGAAATACTGGCTGATCCAAGATCAAAAACGACTAATGAAGAATTAAAGCAACAGTTTGAATTCCTTATAGCCGTGCGTGATAAAGTAAGCGAAGCTCATCAATCTATTTTAGACATCCGCAAAACCAAAGAAGATCTGGCCTACCTGAAAAAGAAATTGTCAGATGATAAAAATATGATTGAAAAACTTAAAAAATACGAAGATGAATTGACTGCAATTGAAAATAATATTCATGAAACCAGGAACAAAAGCAACCAGGATCCCATCAACTATGGAGTAAAACTCAATAATCGGTTGGCTTTTCTAATGGTTGAGCAAGGTCAGGGCGATTTTCCACCAACCAGACAAGCCCAGGAAGTGAAAGCCGAAGTAACTAAACTCTTAGATAAAGAAATCATGCATTTGAAAGAAATCATTAAAAATAATGCAGGATCCGTAAATCAATTGATCAAACCTTAATTACAAATTTGAATATGAATTTTCAGGCTCGCAATCTTTCCCTCGATGTATTCAGAGGTCTCACCATTTGCTTCATGATTATAGTCAATACTGCCGGATCCTGGTCTTGTGTTTATTGGCCATTGGATCATGCAAAATGGCATGGTTTTACTCCAACTGATTTGGTATTTCCCTCTTTTTTGTTTGCAGTGGGATCATCCATTTTCTTTAGTAAAAAATCCTGGGAGCATATGAATGCATCCGATGTGTATTGGAAAATCATCAAACGCGGTGCCATCATATTTTTAATCGGCTACCTCATGTATTGGTTTCCATTTGTAAAACATTCCGATGCCGGACTGGTATTCAAACCATTTCACAATACCAGGGTCATGGGTGTACTTCAACGAATAGGAATTTGCTATATCATTGGCTCATTTATATTACTTAAATTTTCCTTTAGGGCCATCTTCGCCATGGGTATTGGGTTGTTGTTATTGTATTGGGGTCTGTTGGCCTGGGGCGGTGATTTTGAGATGACTACTAATCTGGGTCACAAAATTGATCTCGCTTTGTTTGGTGACAGTCATCTGTATCATGGTGAAGGTGTGGCATTTGATCCGGAAGGATTACTGAGCACAATGCCATCTATCGTAAATGTATTGGGTGGTTACCTGGTGACTTCTTATTTGATCAATGGAGGTATTACAAAAGACAAACTCATGAAGCTTGCCTTCACCGGATTAGGATTTTTAATTCTGAGTTGGATTTGGAATATGGTATTCCCTATCAATAAAAAAATATGGACCAGTTCATTTGTAGTTCATACGGTGGGATGGGATATGATCATACTTTCCATTTTATCTTACCTGGTAGATATATTGAATGTGAGAAAAGGAGTCTCGTTTTTTTATATCGCCGGCCGTAATCCCCTGTTTTTATATTTACTTCATGAACTGATAGCTATCTTACTTTTATTTTTCAGAACAGCAGAAGGCAAATCGTATTATTCAACCATATTCGAAACGGTGTATAAACCTCTGGGGTGTCATTTGGGATCATTTTTGTTTTCAGTTACGTTTATGCTGGTATGTTGGACAGCGGGATGGTATTTGAATAAAAGAGGTTGGTATTTTAAAATATAGGTAAAGCAACAGATGAATAGGTGTTTTAACCCTGGCGTTTAGTCAAATATTTTATCAACATTTCTTTTTTATTTCTGGATACTGCCAGCTCAGATCCTTCATTCATGATCACATACCCTCCTTCTCCTCGAACATATTGGGTTACTTCATTTATATTTATCAGATTGGAATGATGTATACGCACAAAATAAGGATAGTCTGAAAATAAGGTCTGTATATCTTTAAGAGTACGGCTGGCGGTAATTTTGGTTTTGTTTTTAAGATGTATATGGGTATAGTTATCGTCTGCTTCGCAATAGCAGATGTCATCTATATTTACCAATTTAAATCCCTCCATATTGGGTATAGCCACTTTTTTTAGAACATGATCTTTTTGTAAAAGCTGGTCCAACAAGAATTGAAATTGCTCATTGTTGCCGTTAGTCCACTTCTTGGTTTTATACCTTTCAATTGCTTCCCATAATTCCATGGGATCGATGGGTTTTACCAGGTAATCCAATGCACTATACCGAATTGCATTTATAGCATAATGGTGGTATGCAGTGGTAAAAATCACAGACAAGGACTGGTGTTTAATTTGTTCTAATAATTCAAATCCATTCATTTCAGGCATTTCAACATCGAGAAATATAAGATCGGGTTTGTTTTTCAGAATAGATTCAATTCCCTTCCCGGGGGATTGACAGGCTTCCATTACCTGCACTTCTGGACAATGTTCTTCCAATGTAAGCCGCAATGCTGATAAGCTATTGGATTCGTCATCTATCAAAATAGCACGTATCATAATATCAGTGGTAAAGAAATAGTAACCAATGTGCCGCAAGGCTTATTTTCCGGATCTACCAGGTCTTCTATTTCAAATGAATCATTAATACGGCGCTTATTGAGCAATGCGATACGGTCCTTGGTAAGAGTAATTCCAAGAGAAACTTTTTTAAAGTCCAAGGCATTTTTCAACTTTGAGGATGCTTCCCTTCCAATACCATCATCTTCAATTTGCAATATTAGTCTTTGTTCTGCTTCACTAACGAGAACTCGTATTGACCCGGGACCGGTTTTATGAAGTAAGCCATGATGTATTGCATTTTCAACAAAGGGTTGTAATAGTAAAGGAGGTACTTTAATGGAAGTGATATCGAGATCAGGATCATGAATAAAATGGTATTGAAATTTATTTTCAAATCTAAGTGCCTCCAAATCCATATATAATTTTAAAGCGTCCAATTCCTGGCCTATAGAGATCAGAGATTTACTTGAATTTTCAAGAATCATTCTAATCAATTTAGAAAATTTAAGTAAATACTCTGAAGCAAAAGCTTTTTCATTTTTAAGTATAAAATTATTTATCGAATTTAAAGAGTTAAAAATAAAATGGGGATTCATCTGGGCTCGCAGCGTCTGCATTTCTAGTTCTGTTGCTTTTTGATTCAACACTAGATTCTCACGTAAGGTATTCGCATTATCCTTTAATTGTCTGGTATAGGCTATAGTTTTTTTAATAGTGATCTCGAGATCCTGTAGATCGATGGGTTTGTTGAGGAAGTCAAATGCCCCCTTATTCATGGCTGTACGTATATTTGACATATCACCATAAGCAGATAACATTACAGCCTGTATCATTGGATTTATTTCTTTTATTCTCCCTAATAAGGATAGCCCATCCATCTCAGGCATGTTGATATCCAATAATGCAAAATCGATATCCGGGTGGTTTTGTACCATTTCTAAGCCTTTGATACCATTATTTGCAAAAACAAATTCATAGTCTTTTAAAAATAATTTTGAGGCAAATCGTTGAGTGATGAGCTCTTCCTGATCTTCTTCATCGTCTACTACCAGTATCTTAGCCATTTCCTTTTAAAATTTAATAATTAGTTTCTAAATGGAATAAATATTTCGAATTCCGTACCCACTTCAACTTCACTTTGAACTTTTATTTCACCACCATGCCCTTTGGTGACAATATCATAGCAAATTGAGAGTCCGAGACCCGTACCTTCACCTGTTACTTTCGTGGTAAAAAAGGGTTGAAAGATTTTTTTCAGATTGGCCTCAGATATACCTTCACCATTGTCACCGATTAGAATGGATATGCCTTTTTGGTGTTTCGTAGTACGAAGTATAACCTTTGGATTAAAGGTCCCATTGCCATTTATATCCATTAATTTGTATTTTTTTGATTTCGAGCTCACTGTATAAAATGCATTATTCATAATATTTAACATCACCCGACTCATTTCCTGAATATTGACTTTTAGTGGTGGCAACTCCGGGTCTAGATTTGTTTCGTATTGTGCGCTGAATGATTTGTCTTTAGCTCTGAACGCATGATAGGCCAATTTCAAGCTTTCATCACATAGTTGATTCATGTCTGTCATTTCGAAATTAGTGTTCCCCGATCTGGAATGTTGCAGCATTCCTTTTACTATACCATCAATTCGTTTGCCATGATGATGAATTTTTTCTGTGTTCTTTTTTAAATTCAACATCGATGTGGAGTTATTAAAAAGGTTGACATCCGGATTGTCTTCTACTTCCTGTAGTATATCTAAATTTAACTCAGAGAAATTATTAATAAAATTTAAAGGGTTTTGTATCTCATGGGCTATACCGGCTGTTAGTTCTCCCAATGATGCCATTTTTTCGGATTGGATCAATTGACTTTGTGTGGCTTTTAAAGTTTCAATAGTTTGGCTCAATTCCTGAGTACGTTCCTTTACTTGCCTCTCGAGTGTTTCATTCTGAGCTGCCAGCAGAGTCTGTTTTTCCTGCTCCTTTTCTAAAGTAACTTTCGCCACATCTTCCTGTAAATGATTGTATTTTCCTGCAAGGGCAAATGAAAATACAATTGCCTCTAATGCACCGCATGCAAAAAAAGTTACCGGACCTCTGAAATAATCTACTAACGGCACATGTGGCAAAAACCAAAATAGATCGATTCCTTTATAAGATAATATAGCATTCGTATCACCTATGAGTACAATAAAAAGTCCAATGATAAACACAATTACCTTTTTATTCCCCTTTAAATAGTCATAGAGCGCTATAATTAAACAATTGTATCTCAGAAAAGAGCCCAGATAGATCCTCGAAGCATTCGATTGTCGTATGATGTCAAAATAATTAAAAACGTATTGACTAACCTGAAATAATACCATTAACAATAATATCTTGTCCCAAATAGGATACTTGGATCGGGTGCCCAGGAATTGCCGTACAAAAAGGATCAACATGGCAGAATTCAAATTGTCAACAACTTTTTTAATATAAAAAGCAACTGATGGATAATTACGAATAAAATCAGATGCCAGGTGAGATGGATGAAACTGGAAAAATGAAAAAAAACCCAATCCAATCACAATCAAATAAGCAGTGTACAGATAATATCCTAAGTCTTGAAGTGAAATGGCTAAAAACAAATTGTATATACACAAGCCAATCAAAATTCCCAAAATAATGCCATCCATATAATGTGAAAAACTGAAATAACTCAGCCTTACCACGGATTTGGTGAGAATCAGGTTTATATTTGGCTCCAATCTAAAATGACCAGAACTTTTAAAGCGGGCCAATATCATAACCGAATCTCCTTTTTTGAAACCATAATTTGCTTTATACCCTTTATCCTGAATTCCTATATTTAAAGTATCTGTGATACGGTCATTGATTATGAAATACAATTGCAAATAATCCCAATAACTGGTCTCAAAAAATATGTTTTCATCCTGATCAGATTGGTTTGTAATCTGAATCCTGGCCCAATACAATTTGGCGTTAGGCCTCTCATTTCGATTAGGTAAGAATTGCTTATTGCTATCGGTGATCAAGTCTGATGCAGAATATTGGTTTTCAGCATCTTGGAGCACCATGAGTTCGCTTATGAGTACCTTCTTCCAATCCTGTGCTTTTTCTATCGCTACCACGTTGGTAGCATGAATAGTAAATTTTGTAAAAAGAAAAACAATAAGGCAACAAAATAGCCTTAGCCGCCTTATTCTACCAGATGATTTAAAATGAATATACATTAATTGATGGAAACATTTCTGTTTTTTATTTTAATAATGGCAATGCGTTTTTTGCAATAAAATTTCCCAATTTTATCCCCATCGCTTCACCAATTTCAACAGCCTGCCTGAAGTGATAACCTAAATATATCCTGGAGTTTGAATTTTCTCTGGCCGCACTGGTAAACGAAGTGAATGACCTGGTGACTCCCGGAGTAATGGTACTTGTCAATGTAAATTTCATTTGATCCTTTTTGAAAATTTTTACTAATATAGCAGCAGCTGCTCCCCCGGCATTGGCATGCGCTGAAGGGAACTCAGGTACAGGTACGGTAGGATAGCCCAGTTCCTTCCATCCTTGATCTGGCGAAGTAAGGTTATTGTTGTCCAGGTCGCCCTGTTGTATTGCGGTAACAGGCCGCCATGTGTAGTATTTCATTTTGGCCTCCATACTTAAAATATAACTATCCGCAATTCCAATATGAAGTAAGGCAAACATCCGGGCAATTTCGTGGGCTGCCATTTTCTCTTTTTTGGATACCTGTGATGCTATTTTATTCCATCCCAGGCAAGAGCTTTCTGACCAAAATAAAGCATATTCTTTCTGATCATTGGTTCTCCTGGGGCATTCCATACATCCTTGACTCTTTATTTCATTGTAATCCTTTGCGTATTTTTTTGATGTAAGCGGGTAAGGGTTTTCAGCGGGGAGATAAGGATGTACAGAAATTACACCAAATGGTTTTACGGCGCGCCATCCCGGGGTTGCTATGAATCCTTTGCTGGGTGGAGTATTAAAAGGAGGACCAGCGAATGGGCCCGTAAATACGTATTCTCCAGGTTTTGTGCCGGGTTCAATCGGATATTGAGCAACAGCAGAATTATCATCTATTCTTAGTTTAAGAATGGCAGTAGCTATTTTATTTCCTAGCGAAATTCCCTGTGATTTAGCATCACCTTCTTTGATTTTATTAAAGGATCTCTCCAATTCAGCTTTGTACATTTCCAATTCCTGAGGCAATTCATGACTTAAAATTTCAAATGACGCCTGTGCAATGGCCGCATTTAAATTAGCCGTATGCCATCCCTTATTGAATGGGGTATATGTTTTGTATTTGGGACTGATATGATTTATTACATCATGCATGGCTATAAAAGTCATAGCATAAATCCTGGACTCTACCATTGGTGGAATGCCGTCATGTCCGCTACCATTTTTTGTAACAAAGCTTGTCGCAATCGTATTCCAATTGTAGATTTCATCGGTAGGCAACTCTATTTGAGCCTGCAGGCTGTTTATCATGTATAATACAACAGGAGCAATGATCATGTACCTAAACATGTATTTTTTCATTTTAATTTATTTTATTACGTTTTATGGATTAGAAAATCATAGCCTGAATAATGCACCAAAAAGAAACTGATTGTTTGAAGATCCACCCGGACTGCTGGTGGGGGTACCGGTTAGCTTTTCTACGATTTTATCGGGTACATTCTGATGAATAGCTTGCCTGAAATTTAATGGAACTTGAGCATACCACGAAACTGTCCTGCTGTTGTAAATCAGTCCAGGTTCTACGGAAAGATAGTATCCCGGTCTGCGTGTTCCATTGCTTCCACCAATTAAATCTTCTACAGGTACTCCTTCTTTGCGAATTCCCAATGAAGCAGTTAATTTTTCTTTTAGGTTTAAATAGGCTCCTGCTCGCAGCACATAAGCATCCGTGACACTGGTTTCTGGGATTCCTGCTTTTAACTGAATCACTGTAGGAGTACGCCCGGATAAAACGGACACTCCATTTTGTTCCTGAGGAGTAGACATATAATACAGATCAGCATAAAAATTTAGTGTTTTGGTGACCTGATAATATCCATTGATCTGTGTAATAATACCTGTACCACCATCACCTAATTGAATTCCGGGGTTTACCGGGGCTAATACTCTGGTGGTATCATTTCGGTAGAAATAATCCTGTACTTGATAGTCACCAGTAGGTAGTTTAAGTCCCAATGCCATCTGGAAATTTCCTTTCAGGCTTTCACTGGGCTTCAAGATCCATTTTGCTGCCATGATCCGTATATCACCTAAGCCAAAGGCTCTTGTTGTATGCCGGGTAGTATTAATTCCGCCATGCTCGGCAGAAGCCTCGCGGCTATTATCTAAAATCGGTATTGCTAAACTCAGAGACCATCCATTGGTCAACAAATGTGTTACAGCAAAATCAATTGAATAATTTTTATTAATAGCTTCATTCTGTGCAGGTGTCTCCAGGTCAATCGTATTTCTAAAGTCCCTGAATGACTTATAATATCGATTACTAATATTTAATTGCCAGGCAGAGGTTGAAAATGAATTGGTATTGGGCTGAAACTGTCCCACACCAATAATATTTCTTATCGTTGCACATCCTTGGGAATCAGCCTTATTGATGCTCAATGAGAGAATTAGAATAATTTGAATGATGTTTTTCATAAATTTTGAGGAATTAATTGTTTTAAACATATTTTATAAATTGATAGTAGTGTTTAAAATACGTTGGCTTTGCTGTAGCCTTTTCTTACTATCTATTTAATCGCTCTTTTTAAATATGGAAATACAATATCGTGTTGTTATCCAAATATTGTCCCATCCAAAAGGCAACATTGAGCCAGTTGTGATTTTCATTGAGTAATTGAAACAAATTTCAATAGTATAGTCAAGGAATACCACATTAATAATATTAAAAAAAGCCTTAGAGCCGGTTTTATCCATCAGCGATTTTTAAGCAATTTAGAAATAGATCTAGGTATATTGTGTCGGTGCATACTTAAGTGTCGAGATTAAATGGATATATGTAATGTTATATCGACATACTCGACTTTTTATCGATGAATAACATTCGTCGATAAAAATTATCCTTGATTACAAATCGTGTATTTATTTCTTAGCTTTGGGTAAATATGCAGAATAATACTAGCTTACAGGTTAAAGAAGAAATTTCATGTCTGGTGATAGACGATGAAGCTCCGGCCTTGAGAATATTGGTGGATTTTATTGATTCTTTGCCACATCTTAAGTTAGTAGCAGCATGTCCAAATGCAATTGAGGCATTGCAACAAATTCAGCAACATCAGATTGACCTATTATTTCTGGATATTCAAATGCCACAAATATTGGGTACTGACTTTATTCGCAGTCTACCTCATCCACCAAAAGTGATTTTTACGACGGCATACAGAAAATATGCTGTAGACGGATTTGATCTCAATGCAGTAGATTATTTACTAAAACCGATTTCATTTGACCGGTTTCTAAAAGCAGTAAACAAAGTAATAAACATACATCTAACCACCTTGCAAGCCAATCAAAACACAGGTGATAAAGTAGCCACTCCATTTCCTGACTATATTATTCTCAGAACTGACCGAAGAAACATCAAGGTGTATTTGAAGGAAATAAATTATATCGAAAGTGTCAAAGACTATGTAAAAGTGGTACTGGATAAGAGTACATTTTTAACTAAAATGACAATACAAAATATAGAAAAAACGCTACCTCCTGAAAATTTTATAAGGGTACATCGGTCATTCATCATCCACATTTCTAAAATTCATAATTTTTCAAATGGTTTGATTACTATATCAGCAATTACTATTCCAGTTAGCAGAACGTATCGAATGACACTATTAAAAGCTTTGGAACAAACCATGCCAGGCCAGCTTAAATGAGTCAAGATGAATTTGGAATTTTTGTTTAATGACCATGCCAGCACTCATCGTAAAAAGCAAGGGATCTTTTTAATGACAACATATATCCTGATTTTTTTTGACAATCTAAGTGCTATAAAAAATATTCCTGATTTTTATAAATTAACAACCTACACTCCTATTCTATTTAACACCACATATTGGTATATTTTAATTCTGATTACCATCTTTATTTTTTCGAAGGTAGTTATTCCACAATATCTTGCCCAAAAGAGATATGTTAAATTGTTTTGGATAAGTATATATTCCTGGACTTTCCTGTTCCTTACTGCGCTGGGAATGGCATATCTACTAGAATATTTCCTGAGTGCTAAATTATGTAATTGTGCTTATTCCGGATCTGTTGTCACTACCGTTTTCCTGGCCAATTATTATACATTGATCATTAGTATTCCACTTAGTATATTCTTAATGTTGTTTTACTTTGTAAAAAAATTTTATCAGGAACAAAAGCAGCATACTCTGCTGATAAAAGAAAAAACAGAGTATGAACTTATTTCGTATCAACGAAAAGTGCATCCTGAGTATTTTTTAAATTCTATTAAATCTCTATCTGCTACATCCAACTCAGATACAGATCAAACTAAACAAATTTTACTTTTTTCTAATATACTAAGTTTTATATTATACGATGGAAATTCGGAGTTGGTAAAATTAGAAAAAGAAATGGCCATAGCCCACGAGCTTGTTGAATATGAAAACACAAACCACCCCTACCCTCTTACTCTTTCCATCCATTTTAAAGACAATGATCCTCCATCTGAAATATTTCCTCTAAAAATAATTAATCCTTTGATTAATTTATTTAACAATCGAAAAGCAGGATTTTCAATGGAAAAAAATATTTATATACCCGATTTGAATTGTGAATTATGGCTGAGCCCTGCCCACTATTTTCCACCTGTCATCCAAAACTGAATCGCATTAAAGTATGATTTCAAAAATAGTATAATGAACGCTCATTGGATATATGAACTTGTGTTTTCAGATGATACCTACCGCAGAATGGAGAGGCATATATGCTTTTGGTTGGCCCGGGTATTGATGTGCTTTTTAATAGGGGTACCCTTCGTTCATTCTGTTCAGCTTTTGGAGCTTTACTCGCTCAGCCAACTGTTTTACAATTATATTCACGATATTGTCTTATTTGATATTCCGCTTACCTATGCTGTTTGTTATATCCTGATTCCAAAATATTTATTGAAAGAAAATTACTCCAGATTTGGATTATATTTATTTTTTTTATTCCTGTTTTTCTCTCTAGCGTTTATTTCTTATGAATACCTGAGTCTTCGAAATATTGAGACATCAACAAATAGTCCTGGCACTCCATTTAATCTGGTTTTTGTAATGTGGAAATTAAAAGTTTTTCTAACCTATACAGGTGTTTCGCTTATATTGTTTACCTCAATAAAAGCATTCAAAATTTGGTATTTTAAAGAAAAAGAAAATCAACAACTTTTACAATTAAATAAAGAATCGAAAATTGAAATTTTAAAATCAAAAATCCACCCCCATTTTTTATTTAATACATTAAATACGATTTACTCCTTTACGATGTTTGATCGGTCAAAAACCAAAGGTATGTTGGAAAGGCTCTATAATATTCTTCATTACATGATCTATGATTGCAATACAGAATATATTTCGGTCTCAAAGGAAATCAACATTTTATTGGACTACATCAATCTGGAAAAAGAACGATATGGCAACAGGCTCAGCTTGACCATTCATCAAACAGGTGAATTTAAGAAAGCATTAATCGCTCCGCTTTTGCTTCAGCCTTTTGTCGAAAATGCATTTAAACACGGTGTGGCCAAATCGGTGTCCTCAACCCAGGTTGATATATTTTTTGAGGCTATTGATGGTTTTCTGCATTTTACCATTTCCAATAGTATTATCAATAACAATTCATTTAATATTACAATGGGCATCGGCATTGAAAATATAAGAAGCAGGTTAAATATTTTATTTCCGGATAGACATGTACTTGAAATAAATCAAACAGAAAACATGTTTAAAGTCAAAATGGTAATTCCATTGAAATATCATGAAAAGTAATATTTATAAAAATTCATCTGTAGATGGTATGGTAACAGGATTAACTATTCATCCTTTTGTTGAAAGCACAGTAAAAACAGTCGAAAAAATCAAACTGTTTTGGTCCAATAAATAATCTAAGTATGCTTCCTTAAATAGTTGAGCTTTCTTAAAATCACCTAATGCTTTTTCTATTTGAGGCATAGCAATATCTAATTTGAGCTGCCAAGCAGCATAGTCCTTTTCATTGATTTTCCCTGCAATCAAATGATAAGGCTCTAATTCGACTTTCAATACCTGCAGATTTGCCAAAGTGCTTAGAAAATAAAGTTTCCTGCCTACAAATGGATCAAAGCCACCGCTGATCAAATTATGGAGTACGGTTTTCAATTCCTCTTTTTGAGGAAATTCAGGATACATGGAAATCAATTGTCCGTCAAGATCCTGCAATATCACTTTTCCACCCGGCTTACATACACGATGCATTTCTTTTAGAGCACTAAGCCTGTCTGGTAAGTATTCCAATAAAAACCTACAAAATAACAAATCAAAGGAATTATCCACAAACGGGAGTATGGTTGCATCTGCCTTTATGATTTGTACGTTTTTGATACCCAGTGTGTTTTTTTGTGCCTGTTCAACACGTACTGAGCTAATATCTATCCCGGTAATTTGAACTTCAGGATACTGAAGTCCCAAATGAGCATCAATTACCGCCGGTCCACAGCCGATATCTAAAATATCATGTGTATCTGAGGTGATATACTCTTTCAAATATCTTTGAACAAATTCGGTGGCATCCACTTTTTGAGTTAAACGAATGGCTTCACGCGGATCCTCCATAAAATAGGAATATTTTTCTTTCATCTTGATGAGGTTTCAGTATGAGCAGGATTTAAATTTGAATTAGGAGCAGAATAGTTGCGAAAGAGATTTTCGATATAGGTATACCAGGGTAAAAAGGCCGGCTCACCCCAAATACTTTGGTTATACTTTTTAAAAAAAGGAAATTGAAAAGCATTTTGGATAATCTCATTTGAATGGTCTTCTACAAGCAAAGGAATAAATAGCAATTCAGAATGCTGATAAACCTTTTTTATTCGCTGTAATAAAGCATGTACCAGATTGGTTTTATTCTCCCTTGATAATTCACCTCGAAACAGCAGTATAGTCCGGTTTTCCAGAAAGCTCAAATTCATGCCTACCGGAGCCAGATTACAGATGGCAACAGCTGAGGGCAGTTCTTCCCTGTATTGGTAGGCCAATAAAATTTTTCTGCCTCTGTTCAAGCCCACTTTTTCATATTCTTCATTTAATTCATTTAACTCCAGGTCGTGCGGATTGAATCTTTCACTTTGCCACCAGGTCCCATCTCCTTGGGATTTAAAAAATATTTTAAAAGCTTCAAAATTCGAAGGCGAACCATCCACTATGTGTATATTTTGGGAATAGTAATTTCCAATTCGATTGCATTCATAATAGTTCCAATTGGTCAAGGACATTTTATCCGGGCCTATTGATTTCAGTGATTCTCCAAAACAAAGTTGTGGCAATTTATTATCCGGCCTGTACCAGCATTGCAGATATTTAAGATCTTGCCATTGAGGGTCCGTAAGTAAACTTCCTTTGACTGACAACATTGGAATATGAGAAATATGCCCACCATTTGAAACCAAATGTTGTACATTCCAGGTATCGTCAGTGTACTTCCACATCATTACACTAGCCATATGGCCACGGTCACCTTCGTAGGTCACAATTCTCACAATTTCTGCTCCTGCATTTAAAGCTTTGTTCCAATTTTTCAAAATCAGAGGCAAATATGGAGCGAGGCGTTTGGCTTTCCCATCATAAATAAAATGAGTATCCTGGTACAATCTTATCAAATTGTCAAGACTGATTTCATTAATTTTACAACCCGTATTGGAAATAGTCATAAATGTGGTTGTTTCTTGTGGTGATATTGTTTTCATGTATTTGTATTTTTTGTTGTTTGTTTCTTTTACCATTTTTAGGAGGAACTTCTTATTCAACTGGTGGTGTTTTAATTTAAATTCCCCTGACCATAGCTTCCTTTTTTAAAGAATCCTTGTTGGCTAACTTTGCATTAGTCAAACCGGCCAACGTTGGTAAATTCAATAAACAGATTTATATTAACTTCTTCTTTTGTACTTTCAGCAAATACCGGCATTCTCAATATAAGCGGCAATAATAATTCGAATTGATTTTTCATTGTAAGTATTTAGTTGTTTGGATTTTTGTTATTAATGTATAATGGTAAATAAGTCAGATTTGTCACCATTGGTAAGCCTCTATTGAGTATATGGTAATTTCTGTCGAGTACTGGAAAAAGGCTGATGACAACTTTGCCCGAAATAGTCGATAATTTATTTCGAAGGTTAATTTGATCATATTGGATTGAGTATGTTCCGTGAAATATAAATTCATCAATTGAATATGAATGTGTCTATATGAATTAAAGTCAGTTCATAGAGGATGTATAATATGCTTTACCGATACTTTCAGCAATATGTAGATAAATGCCCTTTGTCGATAAAGTGCAACTTTAGCTATTGGTTTAAAAATGGTAAATCAGATCCGTTGAATCATCATACTGATTCAGATCACCTGTTTTGATAATCTTCTCTGTTGCACCGGATCGGATTCTCTTCTGATTTGATAAATAAATACCCACCAATTGATTTTAGATTCAGCTTTCGATTTGAAATAATTTTAGTAGTTTCTATTCTATTAAGTTTTTCTATAATACATTATTAATTTCCTTCTAGTATTTTATAAATTCATTTTATTCTAATATCAAAAATATGCCAGAGATAAGTTTAGTGTCAAAATATTACCCTAATTTAATCCTCAATTAAAAATCGTATTGTCATATGAATGTTTTTGAATCAAAAGACCTTAGAAACGTAGTTTTACTTGGTCACGCACACTCCGGGAAAACATCTTTGATAGAATGTATGCTCTTCGAAGGGCACGATATCAGCCGTCGCGGCACGGTAGAAGATGGCAGCACCGTCTCAGATTATAATCCCCTCGAGCAAGAGCGTAAAAGCAGCCTTTTTAGCTCACTGGAACATACAATATGGAAAGATTCAAAAATCAATATTATAGACACACCGGGATCCGATGACTTTATTGGCGAAGTTATCGCAGCCTTAAAAGTGGCCGATACTGCAGTCATGGTTTTAAATGGTGCACATGGAGTAGAAGTAGGTACCGAGATCATGTGGGAATATGTACAAAAATTTGATACTCCGGCCATTTTCGTGATCAATCAATTGGATCATGAAAAAGCAGATTACGAAAGTACGCTCGAACAAGCCAAAGCTCGTTTTGGACATAAAATAGTACAAGTACAATATCCGGTGAATGCAGGTACAGGTTTTAATGCTATTGTAGATGCCTTGCGCATGGTGATGTATGTATTCCCCAATGATGGAGGCAAACCGGAGAAAAAACCAATTCCTGAAAGTGAAAAAACCAAGGCTTTAGAACTGCATAATAAACTCGTGGAAGCAGCAGCTGAAAATGAAGAAGAACTAATGACCCGCTTTTTTGAGCAAGGCACTTTGAGTGAAGAGGATCTGGCATATGGATTGAGAGTTGCTATAGCCCATCAAAGCATATATCCTGTTTTTTGTGCATCTGCAAAAAAAAATATGGGCACAGGCAGAATAATGGGATTTATAAATGATGTTTGCCCTTCTCCGGTAGATCGCCCGGCCGCACCTGTAGAAGGCGGAGGTAAACTGCCTCTAAAAACCGAAGATCTTACTACTGTGTTCATATATAAGACCGTATCAGAACCCAAAGTGGGCAATGTATCTTACTTCAAGGTGTATGCCGGAAAAATAAAGACCGGTGATGAATTGATAAATGCCAATACAAGGAATGGTGAACGATTTGGTCAGCTCTTCGTATCTAACGGCAAAACCCGCGAAGCAGTAGATCAGCTCAATGCAGGTGACATCGGAGTAGTGGTAAAATTAAAAGATACCCATACCAATAATACATTGAATGCAAAGGGTACGGACAGAAAAATAGAACCCATTCATTTCCCCGAACCCAGAATCAGAGTAGCTGTGCAGCCTCCATCTAAAAATGATGTAGAAAAACTAGCCAAAGCGCTGCATACGATCCAGGAAGAAGACCCTACAATAGTGATAGAACAATCTCAGGAACTAAAACAAATGCTGCTCTATGGGCAAGGGCAATTGCATCTGGATATGGTAAAACATCGCCTGGAGAAAAATCAGGATATACATATGGAGTTTATCAAGCCACGAATACCCTATCGTGAAACCATTACCCGAGTGGCCAATGGAGACTATAGGCACAAAAAACAATCGGGAGGAGCCGGCCAGTTTGGTGAGGTGCATATGCGCATAGAACCTTATCATGCAGGTATGCCTGATCCTTCAGATCTGAATGTTCGCAATCGCGAAGAAGAAGTATTGCCCTGGGGTGGTAAACTATTATTTTATTGGTGCATTGTAGGCGGATCTATAGATTCCAAATTCAGCAATGCGATCAAAAAAGGAGTAATGAATAAAATGAATGAAGGTCCGCTAACCGGAAGCCGATGTCGTGATATCAGGGTATGCATATATGATGGCAAAATGCATCCCGTAGATTCAAATGATATGGCGTTTCAGATTGCAGGTACTATGGCGTTTAAAAATAATTTTCAAAATGCAGGACCTCAGCTGTTGGAACCCATTTATGATCTTGAAGTACTGTGTGCTGATACTGTGATGGGGGACATCATGGGTGATTTGCAGACACGCAGAGCCATCATTATGGGTATGGATAGTGAAGGCCATTACCAAAAAATAAAAGCCCGTGTACCCTTAGCCGAACTCGATGGCTATTCATCTACATTACGATCTCTCACGCAGGGCAAAGCGAAGTTTACCACACGGTTTGCGGAGTATGGTCCTGTGCCCGGTGATTTACAAAGAAAACTCACAGAAGAGTATGCAAGGGAGTACCAGGAAGAGCATTCTTAATCTATTTCCTTTAAAAAATAGGTAAAAAAATGAAAGCAATTTTTCAGCGGCCTATCCCTTACTTCTTTTTCCACCACTGATCGCCTTTTATTTTTTTATCCCACTGAACTACTTCACCAATCCTGGCAGTGAAATAAGGAAGATTAATTGCTTCGGCTGCTTTCACGATTCGCTCCACGGGTTCGTACCAGGGATGATGAGCCATGGTGAATTTAGACCAATGTACTGCAAATAGTTTTTTAGCATTTAAGTCCAGCGCAGCCTGAACTGTTTCCTCAGGCACCATATGTATGTATTTCCATTGATCATGATACTGTCCACTATCCAATATGACGAGGTCAAAACGGTTGAATCGTGAACCAATTTCTTTAAAATGCGAATCATATCCACTGTCCCCGCCAATGTATATACGCTGTTGATTGGATTCAATTACAAAAGCTGACCATAAAGTAGATTTGGGATACAAACCTCGCCCGGAAAAATGCCTGGCGGTGGTACAGGTAATTTGCAAACCATCTAACTCTGCAGATTCGTCCCAATCCAATTCAGTAATATGATCTCCATGATAACCCCAGTATTCAAGATGGGATCCGACACCAAGAGAAGTAAGTACTTTTTTTACTTTAGGTTTTATTTTTTTTAAAGTATCGTAGTCAGTATGGTCATAGTGGTCATGCGACAATATCAGTAAGTCAATTTCAGGTAAATCCGCTGCAGAATAGGCGTCTGCGCCGGGATAGGCTCGCAGAAGAAATGAAAATGGTGCGGCTGCTCCTGAAAACACCGGATCTACCAATATCCTTTTACCTGCAAAATGGATCAGGTAAGATGAATGGCCAAACCAGATTAAACAATTGTCTTCCGGTGATATCTCATTTAAATTCACTTTATTTGCCGGTATGGTAGCTGCAGGATTTTTATCATTATGCTTTTTAAAATATTCTGCCAGTAGCTGCCAATAACTGTACTTCGGATTCAAATCAGGAGTATGGCTTCGATTGACAAATTTTCCATTTTTATAATTCGGAGATTGTTCTATTTTTTTTTTGCGATCTCCTGTAGGTCGCCTGCCGAATGATCGAAACATTACAATAAAGTTGGATATAAGTGCAGATAAAGGTATAAATTTAAAAGTAATCCTACTCCACTTAACTCTGTGGAACCCATATCAGATTGCTTCAATCTCTTTTACTTATCAGTGTAAATCAGGATACATTTTCCTTTAAAAATCCACCCTTCTCCCACCAGGACTTCCAATCCAATGGTCCTTGTTTTAATCTTTCTACTTCTTTATTTAAAGCCTCATCTATCAGTTTGCGTTCTGATTTGGAAATCGATTGATTGGCATAGGTATTTACTTCGTTTTCCATACTTATTTTATTTTTTATGGTATTGGATAGTATGGAAGTGATCTCTTTATGATTCATTTCAATTGCATGCTCATGTTTATGCAATAGGTATTCATAGGGGCTTCTGCCGGAAATTAATTTAACAAAAATCGGGGCCGTCTCAATGATGATAAATAACAGCATGATAAATAAGCTGGCCATCCAAATGGCCTTGCTTTTAGCAGCCAATCGGGATAACGCATCTATTCGCGAAGCAAATCCGCCCAATGCTGTTTTTTGCAATCCATTGATTTCAGATGATTGTTGGTTTTGAATCAGGCTGATAGCCTTTTCTTTTTCATCAATAAGGGGTTGATGAATGGCAATCAAATCTTTTAATTCAGCATCGGCTTTGTCTGCATCTTGTTTTTTGGCTTTGTATATAGGCCCAAGGTTCTTTTGTTTTGACCCACCGGTTCCGTCGGCTTCCTGCTGAGCTATACTGGCCAATTCATCTCTTTTTAATTGTTTTGCATTGATTTCTGATTTTAGCTTGTCAATATCCGATTTTAATCCGGTGACCTGGGATTGAAATCGATCCTGCACTTTTTCACTTTGAGTTTTATATACTTCCTGTTCCATGCTGACCAATTCAGCATTAATTTCTTTTTCAAATATTTTTAATTCCAATGGTTTTGAGATTACAATAGAGATCACGATGGCCATGAGGATACGAGGGGTTGCGGTCCATAAATCCCGCCAACCCGATCCCGCATGTTTCATCGAAGATACCAGGTAACGATCCAGATTAAATATCATGAGTCCCCATATAATGGCAAATAAGCAGGAAACGACCCAGGAATCAAAAACAGTATAAATTGCATAGCCTGAAGAAATAGCTGCCAATAGTCCGGTAAAAAATACGGTAGCCCCAATACCAATGTATTTATTGGTATCTGTAGGTGATTTTTTGAGTATTGATCTGTGTATCCCTGAACATGTAATAAAAAAGTCTGCAAGTTGATTCATGATAGTTTAGCGTTATTATGTTTTTCTAAACTTCAAAGTATCAATGAAAATTGTAGTATGGGTTTGATTATTCGACGAGTCGATTAAATATTAGGATAATGATAAGAAAATCAGGACAATTACAATCGGAAATCACAGAAAAAGAAATAATTATAAACAGGTCCGGTTTAAAAACCGTTTCGGTTTTTGGTTTTTATACAATCACTCCGGTGAAAACCGAATTTTAAGACCAAATCCGAAGCAAATAAATTTAAAAGGTTACCGCATTACTCTACGGTATATCAAAATAACAATCCATAAGTAGGGTCTGCTGGTTAAGTATATTTTTTTTTATTTGCCATTCTTTCTTTGTCCACCGAAGAAAGAATCAAAGAAAGCTC
>CAYNIG010000033.1:0-26681 GCA_964396995.1 uncultured Saprospiraceae bacterium
CACCATAAAGAATCTTCATTATAAGGTCGTTGGTTCCCTTATAATTATATTTAGGTTAATTCGGAAAGCCTGGGGTAGAGAGCCAGGCTTTCTTTTTTTCTCCCTTCAGGGAAAGATCTCTAAATTTCACAAAGTGAAGTTGGAGATAGGAGAGATACATTATAATAGTTATGTTTCTTCTCCCAATTTAGTTATTCACAATTATTTGATTATCAGCTCCTCTGCTAAATATTTAGCCGTCAGGCTTTCTTTTGATTTAGCTACCTCTTCAGGACTGCCCTCCACCACGATTTTTCCGCCATATTTCCCTCCTTCGGGCCCTATATCGATGATATAATCAGCTACTTTGATCACATCCATGTTATGCTCGATCACCAGCACAGTATTGCCGTGATCTACCAGTCTGTTTAACATATTTACCAGGTGCTGAATGTCTTCAAAGTGAAGTCCGGTGGTGGGTTCATCCAGTATATATAATGTATTCCCGCTATCGCGCTTGGAAAGTTCTTCAGAAAGTTTTACCCGCTGAGCTTCGCCACCGGAGAGTGTAGTGGCTTGCTGGCCAAGAGAGATATAGCCGAGGCCTACTTCATTTAATGTCTTCATTCGGCGGTGGATACTGGGTATGGATTCAAAAAATCGTTCAGCATCTTCTACTTTCATGTCAAGCACCTGGGAGATATTTTTCCCTTTCCACAGTATTTCCAGAGTCTCCCGATTGTACCTTTTACCCAGGCAGGTCTCACATTCTACCTGTACATCGGGGAGAAAATTCATTTCGATCACCCTCATTCCCCCTCCCTCACAGGTTTCACAGCGACCTCCTTTTACATTAAAAGAAAATCTACCTGCTTTATACCCCCTGATTTTGGCTTCCGGTAAATTGGTAAAAATATTGCGGATATCGGTGAATACCCCGGTATAAGTAGCCGGGTTTGATCGGGGTGTTCGTCCTATAGGCGACTGGTCTATATCTATTACTTTGTCGATATTGTCTATACCTTCTATTTTGGTGTAAGGCAATGGCTTTTGCAGGCTGTTGTAAAAATATTTTCGGAGAATAGGATATAGAGTTTCATTGATCAGGCTGCTCTTACCACTGCCACTCACTCCAGTGACACAGATAAAAGTTCCAAGAGGGATGGTCAGATTTACATTTTGAAGATTGTGACCTGTGGCCCCTTTGAGTTTTATAAATTTACCATTGCCTTTACGCCTTTCCCTTGGTATTTCTATCTTCTTTTTGCCGCTGAGGTAGTGTGCTGTCTCAGAGCCTTGCTTCAGAAAGTGCTTAGGTGATCCTGCAGCTACTACCTGGCCTCCATGTGTGCCGGCTCCGGGGCCCAGATCTATGAGGTAGTCTGCCGCCAGCATAATCTCTTTATCGTGTTCTACTACCAAAAGCGAATTACCTATATCGCGCAGATCTTTGAGAGATTTAATCAGTCTTTGATTGTCCCTGGCATGAAGCCCAATACTCGGCTCATCCAGGATATAAGTAACTCCGGTGAGTTGGGATCCAATCTGAGTAGCCAATCTTGTACGTTGAGATTCTCCACCTGAGAGGGAATTGGCGGGTCTGTTCATGCTCAGATAGTCGAGGCCTACATACAAGAGAAAATTTAGCCTGAGCTTAATTTCCTTCAGCACATCGGTACCTACCTGCTGCTGGCGTACAGAAAGTTTACCTGGTACGGCATCGAGCCATCTTGCCAAATCGGAAAGATCCAGCTCAGCTAATTCGGAAATATTTTGATCTGCTATTTTAAAATGCAGTGCTTCTTTTTTGAGTCTTGCCCCCTTACATTCCGGACATTCGGAGATGGTCATAAAATCTTCAGCCCATTGCCTGATTTTTTCACTGGTGCTGTCTTTGTGCCACCGCACGAGCATATTCATTAGCCCCTCATTGGCAAGGTTGTAGACAAAATCATTTTGTGAGTACACTGATTTTACATCAAACGAATCATCGCCCCCATGCAAAATCATTTCCAGGGCTTTTTTGGGAATTTTATTGATTGGTGTACTGAAAGTAAAATTGTATTTCTTAGAAATGGCCCGCAATTGCTGGAAGGTCATGTTTTCCCGTACCTCGCCGAGCGGTACTATACCTGTTTCGTTGATGCTTTTATTTTCGTCAGGTATCACTTTTTCATAGTCCACCTGATGCAGTTTACCCAATCCGTCGCAGCCAGGGCATGCCCCATAGGGTGAATTAAATGAAAATGTATTGGGTGATGGCTCTTCATATGAAATGCCATTTTCAGGATCCATGAGGTTTTGACTGAATGGGACGACGACGCCTTTTTCATTTTCGACCATGAGCAATCCATTTCCCATCTTCATAGCGAGTTGTATAGACGATGCGAGCCGGTCTCTTTTATTAGTCTGCACCTGGATCCGGTCTATCACTACTTCGATATCATGTACTTTATACCGGTCTACCTGCATGCCGGGGCGCAAATCCATAGTGATACCATCTACTCTCACTTTGGTATATCCTTGCTTACGTGCCTGCTCGAAAATCTCCCGGTAATGACCTTTTCTACCTCTTACAATAGGAGCCAGGAGCGCAATCTTTTCTTCACTATAGGTGCTCAACACATGATCGATTACCTGGGCTTCACTGTACCGGACCATTTTTTTACCGGTGGCATAGCTGTAGGCTTCACCCGTCCGTGCAAATAATAATCTGAATAAATCATATATTTCGGTGATAGTACCGACCGTAGATCTTGGATTCCATCCACTTGTTTTTTGCTCTATGGAAATGACCGGACTGAGTCCTGAGATCAGTTCCACATCAGGCCTTTCCATAGTACCAATAAATTGCCGCGCATAAGCAGAAAAAGTCTCCATGTATCTTCTCTGCCCCTCAGCATATACGGTGTCAAAGGCCAGAGAAGACTTTCCACTACCACTAAGTCCGGTGATCACCACCAGTTGGTTGCGGGGGATTTTTATATCTACATTTTTAAGATTGTGTTCTTTAGCGCCAATTATTTCTATATACTCCTCTTCGAGATCCTGAGTTTTTGACATGACCCGCAAAAATACAATTGATTTGGGATCTGTGACGCAGCTCTTTCAAATTTTGAATAAGGTAATTTCCGGGACCAGACTGATTCCTCTTTTACAGGTCGAAGAGACTCAAGGTTGACTTCATCGAAGTCCCTTTAATCAATATACGCCTTCTCCCTTTTTATTTAAAAGTTACAGATTAGAATATTTATTTAAAATCCTACCTCTCCCAAGGTAATTAGCAAGTTTAAAAAATCTAGACCATAAATTTGAGAATCAACCCTGGATTTGCATAAAATATGAAGTCCTCGTATCAAACTCAGCTTAAGGATAAATCCCGGTTCATTTTAAATAGAATAGATTAATTTAGTCCTGTAATAAATTTACTCTTATGAAAAAGACAAATTCAGTTGTATTGATTCTTTGTTGTTCCATTTTTGCACTGGCACAAGCGCCTACAGACAAACGATTAGCTGGTATAGAGGCTGAGGTAAATAAAATACTTAAAGACTATAAAGCACCAGGGGTCACTATTGCAGTAGTGGAAAAGAACAAGGTGATCTATACAGGAGGATTTGGTTATCGCGATGCGGAAAAAAAATTACCTGTAACTGAAAATTCATTGTTTGCAATTGGGTCCTGTACCAAAGCCTTTACCTCTACTATGCTCGGGTCATTGGCCGAAGATGGTCTTCTGGATCTTGATAAACCGGTGAGGAACTATCTGCCTGAATTGAAATTTTATAATGAACACCTCAATGCCCATGTAACCATCCGGGACATGATGTGCCATCGTACCGGACTTCCGAGGCATGATTTTTCATGGTATGGGTCTGCTGCATCCAGGATGGAATTATTAAAAAGGATAGAATACCAGGAACCAACTGCTGGATTACGTGAAAAATACCAGTATAATAATTTTATGTTTATGAGCCAGGGTGTACTGTTGGAGAAACTCACAGGCAAATCATGGGAAACCAACATAAAAGAAAGAATATTTAATCCTCTCGGAATGGACAATACGGTGACCACAGTAGCCGATTGGGAAAAATCCAACGATCGATCGTTAGCATACAATCTAATTAATGACTCTATAGCTAAGGTGATTCCGTATAGAAACATCGATGCGGTGGGGCCAGCAGGATCTATCAATAGCAGTGCAAAAGACATGGCAAAGTGGCTAATCGCCTGGATAAATACTGGAAAATACAATGGCAAACAAATAATACCTGTAAAGTTCAGAAACGAAGCCATGACAACACAGATGGCAAATGGTAGTTTACCCAATTTAGAGTCGCCGGAAGTACATAATATCGGTTATGGTTTAGCCTGGGGCATCAGCAGCTATCGTGGTCATTACCGCGTAGAGCACGGTGGTGGCATCGATGGCTTTATTACTACTACCGGCTTTTTTCCCACTGATAGTATAGGGATTTTTGTATGCTCTGCAACCGGAAATGTTTCAAGTGCTATACGTAACCTGATCGCTGATAAAATGTTGGGGTTGCCTTATAAAGATTGGCATAAACAATTACGAGATGCCTTTGTGAAAGGCAGATTCGCCTCATTAATGGCACCAAAACCTGCTGAAGATCCGACAAAAATCAAAGATACTAAGCCCAGCCTGGGCTTACAGGAATATGCTGGAAAATATTCCAATAAAGGATATGGTACTATTGAAATAAAATCTGATGGTAATGCACTGGTAGCTGATTATAACAGCGCAAAACTAAAATTAAAACACAAACATTTTGACCTGTTTGTCGGATATGCGGAGGATGATGCTGAAAACGGAACCGATCTTTTCTTTCAACTAAATAAAATGGGTAAGGTAGAGAAGGTATTGATTCCATTACAACCGGGATTAAAAGACATTGAATTTACGAAAGACAATGAAGTACGATTATCTGCATCTGATCTGGAAAAATATGCAGGTGAGTTTTTATTGGGCCCTCAAAATGTATCCTTTGTAATTCGCAATGGAGTATTATTTGGGTTGCTCCCACCCCAGCCGGACTATGAATTAATTCCGATAGGAAATGATGAATTCAAACTGAAAATTTTGGATGGCTATTCAGTACGATTTAAATCAATGGCAAATGGAAAATTTAGTGAGGCCAGTTTTATACAGCCAAACGGTGTATTTACGGCTAAGCGAAAATAAATTATTCTTCAAATCTGTAGAGTAGCAAAAAATGACTCCTTGGCTCTCTCAAAATACAGCAAGCTTTTCGGTATAGACACCTGCAGTATAACTGTGTATTTTACAGATATAAATACCTTTTTTTAATGCCAATTTATTCAAGTCAATTAAATTATTACCCGAAAGTAAAGAATGCATCAATCGACCGTCGAGGCTATAAAACTCCACTCTACTCACTGGATGATCCGATTGTATAAAAAGTTGATCAGAGGCTGGATTGGGGTAAAGCTTTATCACACCTGGTTTTGAATTTAGTATACCCGTGACGGTACCGGGCAGGTTTTTATCCAACCACTCCAGCCGTATCCGAAGCCAATTTTTAATTTGATTAATTGCAGCATCATATGTTGCCGGCTGATTGTCTGTTTCCGGAGAGCCATTGGTAACTTTTCCTAATATGTCCCATTTTTGAAAATGTCTCCCAATGCCCTCCGCCACTATTGATTTCAAAGAATCTATGCTCCGATTTACTTCAGTATTGCTTAAAATTGTTTTTCGAAGAGAAGTGTACCTTGTCTTTACTGCATTCACAAAATCAGGATCCTGCATCAACCGGGGTACCCAACCCGCAAATTTCGGAGAATGGTTACACAAATAGGCTTTGTAAGCCCAGCCTGAACCATCGGTATTGCCATAATAACATTCAAATTGATTATTTCCTTCGGGTATATTTTTATAAGCCCAGTCAAAATCCCAGGGAGGCCCACTGTGTATCCGTCCTCCGTTTTTATCCACATCTTTAAAATAAAACTTGCTTTTTTTATAAGCATCCACACTGCGGGATACTTCACCCAGGATAAAATAATCGATAAATGAATTGACATCGATGTACTTCTTATAACCATTTACAGGATGAGCAAATTGAGTCCCATACAACACATTCTCGAATGAATTTATAAATGAGGGAAGATACGATCTGTGTGCATTGGTAAGCTCTTCCGTCTTAGGATAAACATAGATAAATGGCACCTCTTGTATCCCATTGATTCCCCTTTCTGAATAATTACTTAAAAAACTGGTTTCATCTGCATCTTTATTATCGTTCTTAAAGATATATCCCCCGGTAATGGCATCCCCACTGACAGCGACTTCATCCAATTTTTTGATATCCACTCTGTTTTTATCCCGTTTTATTTTTTCAGTAAACATATAGATTCCCTGGTATTCCCCATTGATCAATACTTCACAGTACCTGGTACGAGAGGCATAGTGGCCCATTTTGGCAAATAAGGCATATGAAAAAGTATTTCTCACCAGTGTCTTATCATTGTAATTTCCTATTAGGGCCCAATCGTTTTCCTCTGGCATTCCCAATAGCGAAACATTTCTGCTTAAATCCTGTGCCGACCTGGTTTCTACATTAAAGCTCTTTTGCGGAAAGCCGGAAGAAGTGGCACCTCTGATTTCAATCCCTATGATTCCAAAATAATTATTCGCCGAGTCCGATAGATTATTTAATCGAGCAGTATTGTTTATCACCCTCATCACCGCATTTATTTTGGTACCATCCTGAATCGCCTGTCCATTGGTATTTATTGAAACAATAGGCAGTACCGATGAAAATGAATTATTTACAATTGGACTCACAAACCAAAGTGGTACGGGTCTGTATAGCTTTTTATCATCCCCTATTCCAAATGATAAAAATGGTATTGCGGTAAGATCAGATGAACCCAAATTAGAATTATGTATCTGTATGGCCAGCATGTTTATGCCATTGGTGAGGCACTTTGACAATAATGATTTATTTACACTAAAATATTCGAATTGCCCACCGGTGTACACTTTAGCTTCATGATCGGCAGCCCCGGTATTATACGCTGGATACGTACCGGTTACACCTGCCCGGGCGATTTCAAATCCATTGATGTATGCTACAAATCCATCGTCGTAATCCAAATTTAAAATCGCAGCAGCGATAGCAGAAGTGTCCTTGACGGAAAATTCTTTTCTAAGATACACTGCGTAACATTGTGCAATCACAGTAGAATCATCATTGTCTCCGTAACCAAAGCCGCCTTTACCCGAAAGCCATGATTTGTCATCGTATCCACTCACTCGCCAAAATGCATTGGGCTCTGAATTGCCTATAAAGTATTTCCACGTATCATCTGAAAAAACAGCAGTCTCCCAATGATTTACATTTTGAGCAATCAATAAAGCAGAAAACCATAAAAAAAATACACTTACCGTTACATATTTCATATCAACACTACTTATTTTTCAATTAAATTAAACGAGAAGGTAATTAAAAATGGGTTGATCCGATGTAAAGCATTTTAAGCATTTTGAAGTAAAGTCAACAGTTTTCTATCGAGTTTTTGACCATGCCAGTTTTCATATTCTATATCTGTGCGGCCGGAATTGAGAATTCCGAAAGATCCATTAAACTCCCATAAAGCAAATCCAATTTGATGATCTCCCAGGATTTCCAACACATCTTTAAACCAAGCCAGAAATACACCGTGAGGGGTTTTATTAAAACAACCACATTCGCCACAGTGCACTCCTATACCGCTTTGAGCCAATTTTATCCAAGGGGCATACAGGTCTTCCAACATTTTACGATTTAGTTCTTGGCCATTGTATGATCCGGGCCAGGTAGGAGGAATCAAACTTTCAGGATCTTTAAATACCCACGATGCTTTATAATGTGATATAATAGAAGGTACATATCCTCTGCAACTTTGGGCAATATCCAGATCTGTAATCTCCGGTGTCACATCTTTCCCTACATTATTTCCATCGGCAATGATCAGGTGATTTTTATTGACTTTTTTTATGGTATTATAAGCTGCCAAAACTATTTTCCGGTATACCTCACCTGGAAGTGCCGTCTTTTTACCCAATTGATCATTCATGTCGTCTCTCCATGCCGGTTCATTCAATAGATCAAAACTGATTTTTTTATGGGATACGTTTTTAAATGTGGTTGCCCAATACTCCCAGTGAAAACAAAAATCGTCCAATGCTTGTTGATCGGTCCACAGATTATAGGGCTCATGAAAGCCTGCATTAATACAGAATCCAGGAGCCCGGTGCAGATTTATAGAAACATGGAGTTTATACTTATGGGCCAGGTATACTAACTGTTCTACTTTGTCAGTCTGTTCCAAATCAAAATTGCGAACCTGTTCGGGAGTAATATTTTTTGTTCTATCAAATTTGACATAACGAGGGTAAGCCATAGGTATGCGCACAAAATCAAATCCCCAATCGTGCATCCATTTAAAATATTCCTCGGTGGTTTTCGCATCGGGCCTATTGTCTGTGGGTGAAAAGAAATCGAGCAGGTTAAAGCCTTTCCAACGGGGAAGTTTGTTCCTGGGTTTTACATCTGCAATAAAATCAGTTTTGAGATAACTACCTGACAGCAAAAGACCTGACTGTTTTATAAAATCTCTCCTATGAATATCCAACATGATCTTAATATTAATTATGTAATTTAACTACATTTTTAATTAATTACAATAGTCTTATTTTTAATGATGGGTATATAGATTGGGAAGAAGAATTCATATCTGCTGTATCGGACTATCCTGCAGCCCCAGTCAGACTGGCAACTTGAATCTGCATTTGATCTGTAACGAAAAAAAAGAAGCAGTTTTATACACACCTGGATGATGAATTTGAAGTTAGATTTTATCTAAGGAAAAATTATAGTTCATTCCCCCGTATAAATGAATATCTGGCTGGTCCGCGTTTACTATACCAATAAGCCCATTTTATGGATAAATAAAAGCTTTGGAAAACAGTGGATTTATAAAAGTGAAAAATCCTTTTCCCGGTAATCATTATTGGCAGGATCTGGTATATCTAAGTTTTACTATTAGAAAATAAGTGTAAAAAGCCAGGAAAAGACAACAGCAAAGTCAGCCAATCCATGTAATCCACGGATTCAGAATAGAATCCAGGGTTATATTCAATTAGGCTGTAATCCTGAAGGACCATACTAAAAGAAAATAATCATTTCCCTTTTTGTTAAAATTTGGCGTATTGCTGCATTAAAAAGGCCACCCTTGAGAGATGGCCTCATAACCATGAAAAGCAAATTTCTTTGCCCTAACCAACTAAATAAAATCAGCTAGAGTATGTATTATGCTTTTTTCTTTTTGTCAGCTTTTGGAGCGGCAGCGGCAGCCTTGGCTGGAGCAGCTGCAACAACAGGAGCTGCTGCAGAAGCTACTTTGTGTGGTCTTGACTTACCATAAGAGCCAATAGTGATTTTACCGCGCTTTGTTCTTTTATCGCCTTTTCCCATAAAATTTAAATTGAGTTAATATGTAATGTGCGGCAAAGGTAAGAAAACTGGGAGACATTGGCAAAAAAAGAGGGAAGGCCACTGCTAACCAAATTAATTGGCAGTAGATTTTAAGGTCTTAAATGAAATCAACTGATCGTATCTGGTACCAAAAGGTCTATAATAAATCATAAATTGATATTCGTTTTCGGTTTCGTACCAATCGCCATCTACCACACTGAGATTGAAACTTCCCTGTTTGTCCATTACTGCATAGGCATAGTTATAATAACCTTGTTTTAAAAATGCAGACCCTGAATAAGAAGAACTGGCAAGATCGTATTTCATCAAAAACTCTTCTTTGCATTGCCAATCGGTAAATGCTCCGATGATGTATACTTTATTATCTATGAACTCCGGTGATTGAAGTGTAAAATCCACCCAGGCATATTCAGAAGAAACATGACCGTCAGCCCGATCATTATTGAATATAGTGTAATTCCCATCCGCATCCAGGTCGGTAATATAATTAAACTGATCTCGTATCTTATCAGGCGTAAGGGTAACTATGGTTTCATCCGTAGTTTCAGTAATTTTTTTTACAAATCTTGACCTGAATCTAAGTGATCGTATGTCAAAATATCTAAATTCCTTACCGGCAGGGAAACTGATTTTATCTATATAATCAAATACCAGGTGATCAACTTTATCCCGATTTTGTTTTATATCATTTATCAATGTGCTCCATCTTCCATTTTGCATTACAGCTAAAGTAATTTCTGTCCTTGAATTATAAATTGGAAATTCTTTAATATTGACATTTACATCCAATTCATGGTGGGTGCGATATTTGGCTAAATCAGTTGGCCTCACCAGTAATGGCTGAATGGTCACTTTTTTGTCATTTACCATAAATCTCCGGGTAAATAAGTATTCACGCTGATCCTTACCAATATCTTCGTAAACGTGCATTAAATAATTACCTGAAATTTTAGGCTTCCAATCAGTATTAGGTATTCGCAGAGAGTAATGGGTATAATCAATATTTCGGTTTGTAGAATAGGCAAACGTTTTAATCTGAGATCTGTTAAATCCTTGGATGTAATCAATTTCATTCAGATCATCCCTATTCCAGTTTTTGTCTGCATGAAAAATTTCATATCGATATCTCCTGTTACCTGATCTTAAATCATCAAATTGGAGAAGAAGGGATGATTCCTGGTTCAGTTCCATTATGGCAATACCTAATGGAGCCCTTTCAGCAATCAACCGAAGAGAGGCGATATCCTTTTGGTAAATCGTATCGGTATTGATAGGGATTGCAGACTTAGTTTCATCACAGCCGCAAAAGAGGTATAATAATAAAAATCCGAAATACTTAAATAAGTTATATTTCATGACACGACAAAGATATTTCCAGAAACTTTAATTCTGACGAAGATTTCACCTAAAAGTTACGATGATTCCACGCTTTAAAATATATCTTAATACGGCTCTTTAGATTTCCCTTCCTATTTGGCTTTTGGAGAAGTCATAAAAAGACACCAAAAAATAGCCATTCGTAAAATGAACTCTGCTACCTGTACATGATTTTATAATATTCATCCGCCATGCGCTTACTTTCAAATTGATAGCGCACATCTTTCATTCCCTGCCAAACTATTTTACGCCACTCCTGCGGATGATCATAGAAGGTGGGAAGTATCTTCTTTTCAAGAATATCAAAAAGATGATTCATGTCATAATTGTCCTGCTCGTGTTGTTTCATATGCTCATAATCAGCCGGGGGTACAATAAAACTATTGATCCCGTCTTTGGCAAATTCACAAATCCAGCCATCAAAAGTGCTAAAGTTAACTGCACCGCTCATTGCTGCGGTCATACCGCTGGTACCGCTTGCTTCCCTTGGTACGCGTGGGGTATTGAGCCATACATCAGCTACTTGTTTTAATCTTTTGCTCAGATTTAATTCATATCCGGTGAGAACAGCCAGATTTTTATGTTTTTTACTGAGTTGTACCAGGTTATTAAACGTACTTATCGCTGCATAATCCATTGGGTAAGGTTTGCCCGCCCAGATGATCTGTATTGGATATTTCTTATCTGTTAACAGTTTTTCAAGTCTATGCATGTCCCAGGTCAGTATATCCGGTCTTTTATAACCTGCAAACCGGCGAGCCCATACTATAGTACAAATTTCAGGGTCAAATAGTTTTCCACACTGGTCGGCTACGTTTTCATAACCTCTCTTCTGAAGATATCTTTTTCTTTCATCAAACAATCCTCCATCTCCTTCCTCCATTGCGGCATACAGTTTTTTGTCTGACCAGTAATTATAGTTTTGCGCATTGGTGATGGAGTGAATCTGACAAATATCCGGATAATGTGACCACATTTTGCGGCTTACCTCCCCGTGCAACTGGCTCACCCCGTTAGCTCGTTTTGCAAATCTAAGTGCAACAAGTGAATGATTCAACAGATCATCTTTGATTCCGGTAATCTTCCTTACCTCATCTAATGGCAGGCCATTAAAATAATCCATCTGGTCACAGAGATAGATATCGTGCTTTTCATTGCCGGCTTCCTCTGGTGTATGGGTAGTAAACACCAGCTTCTCCTGAACTGCTTTTTTTGATCCCAATTTCTTATATAAATAAAATATAGAACTGGCAGCATGAGCTTCATTTAAATGATAAAAATCAGGGTTAAATCCAAGCAGGTCAATCAATTTGGCCCCCCCAATTCCCAATAATATAAACTGAGCCAATTTTGTGGCCTGGTTGGCATCATAAAGCCTATGGCATATGGTTTGTGATACATAATCGTTTTCCGGCAAATCTGTGGACAGAAAAAATACCGGAGCGGTCTTAAAAGTATACGGCGACAAATAAAGGGCTTTCACCCATACAGGACTGTCGTGGATAGTGATTTGAAATTTGATACCCGTATCCTCAAGAAAATAATAATTTTTTTCATACCATACGGGCTGCAAAGATTGGTCCTGGTGTCGTGCCTGATCATAGTATCCGTATTTCCATAAAATGCCTATACCGATAAGATTTTGCTTCAGTTCATAAGCACTTCGCATATGGGAGCCTGCAAGAAAACCAAGACCACCACTGTAAATTTTCAATGATTGGTGAATGGCAAATTCCATGGAGAAATAAGCAACTTTTTTGGAATACAGGTCATTTGGATTATAAGGAACACTATAATTGTTAAAATTCATTTTATTTAGCTTTGATCTAAGGGCTGCAAATATAGATAAATGGCCATTGGCTGGATAGTCGTACTGGCGAAGCCTGTTTTTTGGAAAAGACAATTATCAGAGGGCAAAATCAATTCAGATTAATAAGATTAACTGGGAATTAGGCCTCATTTAACGTGAACAGGGATGGCATTTAGCTCTTTTCAAATGAACAATTCAGCCCAGATTCTGGCACTTAACTGATTGTTTTACCTATTTAGGCATTCGGTTAGTCATTATAAACTCCTATTTTTCGTCCCGAATTACTCAAATTTGTTAAAAACTGATGAATAAACATATATTAATTGTCCCAGGTGACGGGATTGGACAGGAAGTAACTGAAGTAGGCAAAAAGGTCTTGGATAATATTGCCAAAAAATTTGGACATGTTTTTACCTATGATACGGCTCTGATGGGTCATGTAGCCATTGAAGCCACAGGAAATCCGCTGCCTGAGGAGACACTTGAAAAAATGCGAAATTCAGATGCTGTTCTTTTTGGTGCTGTAGGTCACCCAAAATACGATAATGATCCTTCGGCCAAGGTTAGACCCGAACAAGGACTCTTGAAAATGCGCAAGGAGCTGGGATTATATGCCAATCTGAGACCAATAAAATTATTCGATGATTTATTGAGTGCTTCCAGTATAAAACCGGATATACTAAAAGGGGCCGATATTCTATTTTTCAGGGAGCTTACAGGTGATATATACTTTGGTGAGAAGGGCAGGAAAGACAATGGAGACACGGCTTATGATATTGCCCAATACAGTCGATATGAGGTGGAGCGTATCGCTCGCAAAGCTTTCGATGCAGCCCGGGCCCGGAAAAAAAAGCTTTGCTCTGTTGATAAAGCCAATGTCCTTGAGACCAGCAGGCTCTGGAGAGAAGTTGTACAAAAAGTGGCTTTGGAATATCCTGATGTACAAATCGAACATCAATTTGTAGATGCCATGGCCATGCTGTTGATCAAAGACCCGAAACGATACGATGTGGTAGTCACTGCCAATCTATTCGGCGACATTCTAACTGATGAAGCTTCACAGATAGCCGGATCAATGGGTATGCTTGCCAGTGCCTCCATTGGAGACGGCACCGGAGTATATGAACCGATCCATGGCAGTGCTCACGATATTACAGGAAAAGGGGTGGCTAATCCACTGGCATCGATATTATCTGCAGCCTTGATGTTGGAAATTTCATTTGGTTTGAAAAAAGAATCGGATGCGATAGTACAAGCGGTCGATGATGTTTTAAAAGAAGGCTGGAGGACCAGGGACATTACAGATACCCATACTGATCTTGATAGAATCCTCGGAACCAAGGCCATGGGTGATAAGGTGCTGGGGAAAATCTAAATCAAATTGATTTAGTTTTATAAAAGTGGTACAATAAATACCTTACTATCTCTATCGTACACTTTCCGAAAGGTTTACAAAATTATATTCTCTTGCTAAGTTCATCCTATCCTTTCAGTGAAATAATATTGTAAACACCCTGTTCAAATCTTGCCAAGGTTATTTCCAATTCTTACACCTACTTTTGTTAGTGTATGTCAGACATCATTCGATTATTACCCGATTCCATTGCCAATCAAATCGCTGCGGGCGAAGTGATACAACGACCTGCTTCAGTAGTAAAGGAACTGTTGGAAAATGCTATAGACGCCGGAGCTACCCGGATTCAACTGATCATCAAAGAAGCTGGTAAAACCTTATTACAGGTAATTGATAATGGTTCAGGTATGTCGGAAATGGATGCCCGTATGTCGTTTGAAAGGCACGCCACTTCCAAAATCAGGCATCCGCAAGATTTAGAAACCATCAAGACCATGGGATTCCGGGGTGAAGCGCTGGCTTCCATAGCTGCAGTTGCGCAAGTCGAACTTAAAACAAAATTACATTCACAGGATCTCGGTACCAGAATCCTTATGGCAGGTTCCAAATTGGAAAAACAAGAACCAATTCAAACGCCAGCCGGTACTAATTTTTCAGTATCCAATTTATTCTTCAATACACCAGCTCGAAGAAAATTTTTAAAATCGGATCCGGTGGAACTAAAAAACATTTTGGAAGAATTCGAACATATTGCCATTGCATATCCTGAAATCGAAATGTCCTGCATAAATAATGGTCAGGAAATATACATACTCCCAAAAGGAAATTTAAAACAAAGGATAATAGGAGTATTTGGTAAATCGATGAATGAAAAAATCGTCACCGTAGAAGAACAGACAGATCTGGTAAATATTGGTGGCTTCATAGGCAAAGTAGAAGTTACCAAGAAAAAAAGAGGCGATCAATATTTATTCGTAAATAGAAGGTTTATAAAAAGCAGTTATCTTCATCACGCAGTGAAAGCGGCTTACGAATCACTTATTGACGAAGAAGACCATCCTTTTTATGTCTTGTTCCTGGATCTGGATCCTTCACGCATTGATGTAAACATTCATCCGAGCAAACACGAGATCAAATTTTTAGACGAAAGGATTATATATCAGTACATCAGGGTGGCATGCAGGCATGCACTGGGACAATATGTAAATCCATCATTTGATTTTGAGGCAAGTGACAAAGGGTTGACGGAGAAAATCATTTCCTCCCGGAATACCTTTGAGCCCCTTACAAATTACAATACTAATATTCCGGAACAAAAGTCAAACTCACTGGAATGGAGAAGAGTATACGATATTTTGAAAAACACCCTTCCCGAATCGTTACCAGATCATGCGGTTGTGTTGAGTAGTAGAATGCACGAAGTGGATATTCAAAGCACAGAATCTGAAAAACCTCAGATATTCGAATCAAATTTAAATGAACCTGGTTTGTATAACACGCAGCATGGGTCTAAAGATCCTTACCAGATTCATCAGTCTTATATCATCAGTCCGGTAGCATCCGGTTTTATGATCATTGATCAGGAGGCTGCGCACCAAAGGATAATTTTTGACAAAACGTTGCATCAATTGGAAAGCAAAGCTGCTCCCAGTCAGCGCACCTTATTTCCCACTACTTTGAATTTTTCCGGTTCAGAACATGCCCTGCTGGAGTCTCTTTTACCCTCACTCAACTTGCTTGGATTTGAGCTTGAACCCTTTGGAACATCCAACTTTATTGTTCACGGCACACCAATGGATTGGAATGAATCAGTTTCAGTGAAATCATTTATCGAACAACTCCTGAGGGAAATGGCACAGGATACCAATCAAAAAATAAATTATAAAAAAAATCTGGCCAATTATTATGCCCGATATCAAAGTATAAAACCCGGTCAGACTCTTACCACGGAAGAAATGAAGTATCTAATTGATCAATTATTTGCCTGTACAGATTCAACGTGGGGACCATTTGGCGGGAAATGTTATACCATAATTGAAGCAGATGAAATCGCCAAACGGTTAAAATAAACTTGAATGAAAATAAGCATGAATTGAATTCGTAACCCATGACAAACAGAAAATCACAACTAGTTTCGCTTCTTGAGAAAGATCCCGATTCCTCCTTTCTTCAATTTGCTCTTGCCAAGGAATTTGAATCAGAACACAATACAGAATCTGCCATTACAACGTATGAGAGATTACTGGCTTCAGATCCTGCTTACACTGGAGCATATTACCATCTGGGAAAACAATATATATTATTGAACGACCTGGAAAAAGCCAGAGCAACATTCACAAAAGGAATTGCAATCTGCCAAGCTGTTCATGCCAGCCACGATGCCAGTGAACTCAGAAGTGCTTTAAACGATTTAGATGAAGAGGATGGTTTCTGAAGTAACCGGATTTAGTGTTTTACTTCTTTATAATGTCTCATCAACAGGTCCTCGCCAAAGTCATTTCCTTTTTCCCGAAGTATAGCGTGGATATGATTTCCATCATTATTAAATCCAACATTATCATATTCTATCAAAATATCAGGGCTGTTTATGATATAATAATGTGGTTTGTCATTCATTGTGCTGCCGATCCATGCAAAATAAATTTTTTTATAACCGTTTTTTCTGATTTTTGACATTAATTGGTGCGCCTTGGTATGATTTAGATTATGCACATACTCCTCGATGATCAGATCAAGTAATATTTTTTGTTCTGTGTTCATTTTATCCGCTGATATTCCGTAATAGTTGTCTATTCGTTGACTACTGGAAGGACTGGTGATGATGTCGGCCGGAATTTTTTCACTTACTATAGTTATTGATTTTTGTTGTGGCGAAAGTAGGTTGATCAGCATGAAGCCATAGTCTTCTTCTTTGCTCAGCACCCTGAGGCCGGCATATTTATCCGTTTTTACTTCTCCCGGATCCGTACCTATAAAATAGGGGGTCATGGATACCCCATTTTTATCTTGCAAATAAGTCAATGCAATATGGTGTCCCCCATAATTAATTGACCACGGTTTTCCTGAATAAGGCAATCCGTATACTGAAATATAATAGTTACCATGTGACCAGTTGAGGTTACGTATTCTGTCATAGGTTGGCTGGTTAATCTTTCCTCCATCCAAATAGGATTTATAGAGTTCATTTAAAATATCATCCAGCTTCATGATGCTGGTGGTTTTGAGATACCCCTGTGAACTCAGTATGGCCGTCAATACTCTATGCCATGCCAGTCTGCTGCTGTCTGATAGAGAACCATATGAAATTCCGGCTCTAGGCACTAAACCCACCGGCAGATTGGTCCACTTTGTCCTCATCGTATCCTCAAAAGAATAAGTTGCCTTTTCGTACTGTTCTGCCGACAAGGTCTTTAAAAACCGGTCAGCAGCATACTCTGGAGAAAAGTTCATTTGTCCAGATACGTATTCAATGGAAAGCCAAAAGATAAAACATGCCCGAATAATCATAATTAGTAAAAGTTTAATTTAAAACTAAAAAACCTGTTGCAAGAAATCAAATCTCTGGAAGCCTTAAATTCCTATTTTTTCTTAGCAGCCTTCGGAAGAGAAGCTGGTTCCGTTAAATCTATAGGAGGAAGTGGAGCAGGAACTACATTATTCACTGGTTTGATCGTCTTTAAATAGGCAAAAATAGCCTTGATTTCAAAGTCGGTCATGTGCCTGAACATTTCCCAGGGCATAGGAGGCAACAATTGCCTTCCGTTGGACAATCCTTTAAATTTACCTTCACGCAAAGCAAGTATAAAATTGGCTTCTGTCCAGTTACCTATGCCGGTAGGATCAGGTGTTAGATTGGCAGCATACGAAGTACCCCATGGCCCTACCCATTCAGTGAGATCCGATGTTACGGTGAGTCCTTTTGATTGAATCATCTTTTTATCGATTTCAATCTTAGGCATCATGGCTGGGTGACCGCCAAGAGTAAGAGAGGTATCGATAACTGGCCCATGATCGGTCATCTTTTTAGGAGTATGACAATCATTACAACCAGAGATAGTCACCAAATGGTGGCCCCATTCTGCCTGGGTATCATATCCACCCAATAGCGGGTTTGCAACCACCACTTGTGTGGCACTTCCCGAAGTTTCAGCAGTTTTAGTTTGGCACTGACCCAATACCATCAGCAAAGCCAATAAAAAAATAAAACGGTAATTATTCATATTATATGGTTTTTTAAAGTCTAAACCTGGGTTCCCATTGGTTAATTATACACAAGATAAGAATATTAAAAAAATTAACATTCAATTATATTCTATCATTCGTAAAAATAAATCCTGTAATTTTAAAGCTAATTTTTGCTTGCATGAAATCCGCATCTCTTATCATTGCTTCTGCCTTGCTGAGTTCGATTCTCACTATCGCATTATATAGTAAATATTTTCCCCAGCGAATTTTGATCAGGGAACCTAAATCCGTTACAACTGAATCAGGAACAGCCAAAAGCAGATCCGTCTTTGTAGAGGCTGAGGCATCAGGAGAAATCGATGAAATAAATGAAATCAATGCACGATATAAGTCCATTGATGAATTTCCGAGTTTTCGTGAAGGTTCAAAACGGGCTATACCCACAGTAGTGCACATTAAATCCACCGAAGTACGTACTAATCGATATGGATATGAATATCTTGATCATAGCTCCGGATCTGGTGTAATTGTTTCTTCCGATGGATATATTGTTACCAATCACCATGTGATAGAAACCGGAGGCACTGATGTTTCTGCCAATATAGAAGTTACACTCAATTCTAAAGAAAAATTTACAGCCAAAGTAGTGGGTGACGATCCCAGTACGGATATAGCATTATTAAAAATAGATTCTAAAGATCTGCCTTATCTCACCATTGGCAATAGCGATGAATTGGAGATAGGTGATTGGGTGTTGGCTATAGGCAACCCAGAAAAACTCAAAGCTTCGGTGACCGCGGGTATCGTAAGTGCTAAAGGAAGAAATATTAATATTCTGGGCGATAGAGAATTTTCTATAGAATCATTTATTCAGACGGATGCCGTAGTAAATCCGGGAAATAGTGGAGGTGCGCTGGTGAATGCTTCGGGCTTATTGGTCGGAATCAACACAGCCATACTTACCCATACAGGTAACTATGAAGGGTATTCATTCGCTATCCCTTCTAACCTGGTAAAAAAAGTCATTGAAGATCTGAAGCAATACGGAAAATCGCAACGGGCATTTATCGGGATTACGCTCAATGATGACCTGGACAATCAAAAAGTAAAAGATCTAAAACTACCCAATCACTCCGGGGTTTTAATTGAACGGGTTATTGAAAATTCAGCCGGAGCCGATGCCGGACTCATGCCAGGAGATGTGATTTTAAAATTGGATCAAACCAATATAACATCCAATAATGAACTGCATGAAAAAATAGGCAGTAAAAGACCAGGAGATGAAGTAGGAGTAACTTTCTATAGAAACGGAAAAACCTATTCCACTGAGGTAAAACTAAAAGATATAAATAATGAAACTACTATAGACCAGGCCAGTGTACGAAATGAAAAAATACTTTCTGATCAGGGTTTCGAAATCAGGGATCTCAACCCTTATGAAAAAAATAAATTCAAGATAAATGGTATCCGGGTGGTGGGTATCTATAAAGGGTCTATCATTGATCAGTGCAACATGCAGACCGGATATATTATTACCCAAATCAATGGTCAGCTTGTGCGCAATGCTGATGATTTTATTGTCAAACTCAAATCACTTAACGGAGTAATTGAACTCACTGGATTCTATGATTTTGACAGAAGCCTTTCTATCTATCCTTATAAATTTAAAAAATCTTCCTGATCCCTTTTTGGCTATTCATTTTTAGGGTGTAGGACAAAAGGCAGCAAATTAGATACAAAAAGAAGAAAGAATTCAGTCCATCCTAACACAGTAGGAACAGAGATTTGTCAATGGGTAAAGGCAGAATTTACTATAATTAACCCTTTTTGCCAGCCCTGATAGGGTTTAGTTTTACAACCAAGATCAAATTAAGATCATTAATTTGATCTTGGGAAAAAGCACAATTGATCATTAGCCCTGCAAGGGCGTAGTTCTTTAATTTCCGAAATACACTCCCCTTCGACCTGGTAAAAATACTGTAAGCTATACTAGACCTAACTGGATATTACTATTAAAACAGATTGTTTGAAGTATAGGTTGGTAAATTTTTAAATTTGGTGATAATCAGGCACTACCCTAAAATGAAGATATCCCACAGCTACCTTCAAACCAAACTGGACGAACCGACTCATCTTCAAGTATTGAAACCTAATTGTGCCTTCTACTTAAAACTGCTAAATGTCATACACCACGTTTTTATTACTTGTTATTTTTGGAGTTATAGTTATTACTCTCATTTTGACCCTAAATAATTGAATTCAAAATTCCTTGTCGTATATAACCATTGTAACTACCTTTACCAGTGTATGAATGATCAATTGCTTGCCTCTCAAAATGAAGATGCCTTTAAATTACTCATTTCCAGACTAAATAAGACACTGGCTGAAATCTACCTGGGCGGAGGCAAAAAGAAAATTGAAAAATTACATGAAGAGGGCAAATTGCATGCCCGTGAACGAATAGATCTGCTCATTGACAAAGACAGTACATTTATTGAAATCGGGGCTTTGGCTGCATTGGACATGTACGAAGAAGAAGGCGGCTGTCCCTCTGCCGGGGTCATATGCGGGATTGGTTATATACATAATAAAATTTGCATGATTGTGGCCAACGATGCTTCTGTAAAAGCCGGCGCCTGGTTTCCTATGGCTGGCAAAAAAAACCTGAGAGCACAGGAAATTGCAATGGAAAATCATATTCCTATAATCTACCTGGTAGACAGCGCAGGAGTATACCTTCCGATGCAATCAGAAATCTTTCCGGATAAAGAACATTTTGGAAGAATCTTCAGAAATAATGCCCGGATGAGTAGTATGGGAATTCCTCAGATTGCTGCTATCATGGGTTCTTGTGTGGCCGGTGGTGCTTATCTTCCTGTCATGTCAGATGAAGCATTGATTGTGGAAAAAACCGGATCTATTTTTTTAGCTGGCCCATACCTGGTAAAAGCGGCAATAGGAGAAAATGTAGATAAAGAGACCCTTGGGGGTGCTACCACGACTACTCAAATCTCAGGCATCACGGATCATAAAATGCCAGATGACAAATCCTGTATAGAGAGAATCAGAGAATTAGTAAAGGGTATTGGATCAAAACCAACGGCTGGTTTTAATAGAATTGGATCAAAACCATCCACAACAGATCCATCCAAAATCTATGAACTTTTTCCTCATCAATCGAATAAACCATTTGCCATCAAAAATATATTGGATTGCATAGTGGATGCTGACTCATTGATTCCATATAAAGAAGAATATGGCAAGACCATCTATTGTGCTTATGCCCGTGTAGATGGCTGGAGTGTGGGCATAGTAGCCAATAATCGTGAGGTAGTAAAATCAGGAAAAGGTGAAATGCAATTCGGAGGAGTAATTTATTCCGATAGTGCCGATAAAGCCACCCGGTTTATTCTCAACTGTAATCAAAAAAATATTCCGATGGTCTTCCTGCAGGATGTTACGGGTTTTATGGTGGGTACCCGATCAGAGCACGGTGGTATTATAAAAGACGGAGCAAAAATGGTCAATGCAGTGGCCAACAGCACGGTGCCAAAATTCACTGTTATCATTGGTAATTCATATGGTGCCGGTAATTATGCTATGTGTGGCAAAGCATATGATCCAAGGCTCATTGCAGCCTGGCCTACTGCCAAAATTGCTGTAATGGGGGGGCATCAGGCGGCGAGGGTACTTACAGACCTTCAGATATCAAAACTCAAGAGCAAAGGCCATGAACCCAATCCAACAGAAGAAACAGAGTTATACAATAAAATCAAGTCTCAATACGAACAACAGGAATCGCCTTATTATGCAGCTTCCAGGCTTTGGGTCGATAGTATACTTATACCTACCGAAACCAGGTCTTTTATATCTATGGGAATAGAGATGGCAAATAATGCCCTCACTGAAAAGTTTAATGTTGGTGTAATACAAGTATAATAACAATATCAACAGGACCAATCAGATAAAATGTATAAAGCAACATCATCCCCTTGATTTCTTATTCTTAAAAAATGGTTGACCTTAAAAGTCTTTTACTTAATTCTGATTTTTCTGGTTTGGAATCAGCCCTGATTTCTTATCCTGATCTGGCTAATGCAAGCATTTCAATTGATAAAAACAATCCTGTAATGGCACATCCCCTGCACAGGTTATGCGATGCTGTATTCTCCAAAAAAATAACCGACGATCAAGCTGTTCAACTTGCAACAGTTTTACTCAAACATGGCTCGAAAGTGGATGGATACCCAAGCCTGGCTGGTAAAGACAGCCCGCTCATCGCTGCATGCAGTTTGCATGCCGATAAAGTTGCCCTTTTCTTAATTCAAAAAGGGGCGAATATCAATCACCCAGGTACACATGGTGGTACAGCATTGCATTGGGCTGCTTGGTCTGGCAGGCTTTCAGTAGTTAAACAACTTTTAGAATCAGGTGCGGCAATAAACCAAACTTGCCATGATTTTGGAGCTACTCCATTGTTCTGGTCTGTGCAGGGAATGGTAAATGATTCCTCAGGAAATACGTTGGAGTATCAGGAATGTATTCAAATTCTAAAAATCAAAGGGGCAAATATAAACCTCCCCAATGCGAAAGGCAAAACCGTACTGCAATTATTAAAAGAGCATAAACTTGACCAGTTGGCAGCTATTATGTTCTCCCATTCCGGTTGAAAATCCATCAGTAAAATTCCATCCCTTCTAAAATATAATGCTATCAATTTAAGGTGTTTAATTGTACCTTAGCGCCTCTAAAAATAATAATTTATTGCATGCTGACTATCGGGGTTATTTCGAGTCATGACGATCCAAGAATACCATTGGTTCCGGAGACTATCGACAAATTCATCAAATTAGGGGCCACTATAAATTACGAAAAAGGTTGTGGTGAAAATGCTCACATACCAGATACTACGTTTGCAGGTAAAGTCCAATTAATGTCAAGAGAACAAGTTTTGCAATCATCTGACCTGATCATGTCCGCCCTACCACCATCCGAATCTGATTTGACACAGGCCAGACCGCAGTTGACTTTTTTGGCCATGTTTGCATCATATCAGAACAATTCGATAGTCGATTCCTTTAAATCAAAAGGATTCCAAGCTTATTCGTTGGATATGATTCCAAGGAGTAGCATAGCCCAATCAATGGATGTACTGTCTTCTATGGCATCACTGGCCGGTTATAAAGCTGTATTGGTTGCAGCAGGCTTGTTGCCTCGCTATTTTCCAATGTTGATGACAGCCAGCGGTACAGTAAAACCGGCTAAAGTTTTAGTGCTGGGTGCCGGGGTAGCCGGACTGCAGGCTATTGCTACTGCACGCAGACTCGGAGCTGTAATCGAAGTTTTTGATACCCGTAAAGCAGTAAAAGAAGAAGTAGAATCGCTTGGAGCAAAATTTGTAGAAGTAGAAGGTGCCAAAGATGACAAAGCCGCCGGAGGATATGCTGTGGAACAAACACCAGAATTTCTTGCTAAACAGAGGCAATTGGTACAGGAAAAGGCAGCCAAGTCAGATGTCATTATCTGTACAGCTCAAATCAGGGGAAAAAAAGCACCTATCCTGATTACCGCAGATACATTGAACAAAATGCGACCCGGTTCAGTAATCATTGACCTAGCCTCCTCTACCGGTGGCAACTGTGAATCTACGATAGACAAAGAATCCAAAATGATTCATGGAGTTACCGTGGTAGGAAATAGTTATTTAGCAAATACAGTTGCTATTGATGCCAGTTTCTTACTGAGTAATAATTATTTAAATTTCCTAAAGCTATTAATTAAAGAAGGCAGTATCAAATTTGATCCATCAAATGAAATAATAAATGCCACTTGTATCACTAAATAAAATCAACTCATATGTTATCATGGTTACAATCTAATCAACAAATAATCTATATTGTTTTATTAATGGTCTTCCTCGGCATTGAGGTGATTGGCAGAGTCCCATCCGTATTGCATACACCTCTTATGTCAGGCGCTAATGCCATTCACGGCGTAGTGATTATTGGAGCCATCATAGTAATGGGCAAAGCAGAACCCGGTAATTACCTGGCATTGATATTGGGTTTTGTAGCAGTCATACTGGGAGCCTTAAATGTGGCAGGAGGATTTGTTGTCACTGATAGGATGTTAGAAATGTTTAAACAAAAGAAATCAAAATGATGAGTCAGAGTCTTCTCACCTTAATATACATTATAGCTTCAGTCACATTTATACTGGGATTGAAGATGTTGTCAAGCCCTACTTCGGCACGCCAGGGTAATCTGGTAGCTGCAGGTGGTATGATATTAGCCATATTGGGCACCATTTTTTTATACCACGACGAATCCGGGAAATCTCTTCAAAATCATGTCTGGATCTTTGGCGGGTTGGTTATTGGGACTATTGCAGGTTGGTTTGCCGCCAAAAAAGTTAAAATGACTGCTATGCCCGAGATGGTATCACTATTTAATGGAATGGGTGGCGCATGTGCTGCTTTAATCTCTTTAATTGAATTTAATCACCTTACTCACGGATACACAGGGCAAGTCGATTTTTTCTCCAATCTAAGTGCAGGAATGCTCTTAATTATCCTGTCGGGGCTTATTATAGGTTCCATTTCATTTGCCGGTAGCATCATTGCCTGGGGTAAACTAAACGGGAAGATCAAAGATTTTACATTTAGTGGTCAGACCTACATAAATATTATCTTCCTTGCCATCATACTTGGCCTGGCTGCCTTTGTCGTGTTTGCAAGGCCTGAGGAGACTCGCTTATTCGTTTGGATGATTTTTATTTTTTCACTGATCTATGGGGTATTCTTTGTCATGCCGATTGGCGGCGCCGATATGCCAGTCGTGATATCATTATTAAATTCTTTTACAGGCGTAGCGGCAGCATCCGGTGGTTTTTTATATGATAATAAAGCTATGCTTACAGGTGGTATCCTCGTTGGCGCTGCCGGTACACTGCTGACCATTCTCATGTGTAAAGCCATGAACCGATCCATTCTCAATGTTTTGGTCGGAAATTTTGGAGGTGGCATTGCCGCAGCAAAAGGGGCTGGCGGGCCGGCTAAAGCAGTTAAAGAAATAAATGCTTCTGATCTTGCCATCAATTTAAACTATTCCAAATCAGTGGTAATCGTTCCAGGGTATGGATTGGCAGTCGCTCAGGCTCAAAAGACTACAAAAGAATTAGAAGATATTTTAGAAGCAAATGGAGTGGAAGTGAGGTATGCTATACATCCTGTTGCTGGTCGTATGCCTGGTCATATGAATGTTCTTTTAGCTGAAGCGAATGTTCCCTATCCAAAATTAATAGATCTCGATGAAGCTAATGACCTGCTCAAAGATGCTGATGTGGTCCTGGTGCTCGGAGCTAACGATGTCGTAAATCCCGCAGCAAAGGATGATCCTTCCAGCCCTATTTATGGAATGCCTGTATTAGAGGTATGGCAATCAAAGTTAGTAGTAGTGGTAAAAAGATCTATGAGTTCCGGTTATGCCGGTATTGACAATCCACTTTTCTATCACGATAAAACCAAGATGTTGTTTGGTGATGCCAAAAAAGTATTGCAGGACCTGGTTAATGAAGTAAAGGCATTGTAATATTTAAGTATTTATAATAAGGTCACATTTAGTAAAATTAAGCTTTAAGCATTCGGTCTATATCATCCACTTTTCCAAACACAACCAGCATATCCCCAGCCTCGAGTTTTGTATCCGGTGTTACCACGCCGAGTATTTCATGAAAGATTTGTGTCTGACCAAAATTATTTACTTTTTCTTTGTTGCGAATAATGGTGACAATGTTGATATTGTATTCCTTTTGAAAATTGACTTTTTCTATGGTCTTACCCACAAATAATTCAGGCACAGACGCTTCGATTACCTTATATTGATCATCCAAAGTAAATGAATCCACTATGGTACCTATATCCAACCTTTTGGCTAATCTGTACGCAGTGTCAGCTTCAGGGTGTATAATTTCATCTATTCCCATAGCCTCCATCACATTCTGATGAGCAGGGTTAATAGCGCGCGCAATCACCCTTTTGGGTTTAAGTTGTTTGATTAAAGCAGTGGTGATAATAGATGCACCAGTGTCTTCACCAATGCTGATAATGACCACATCGGAGTTTTTGACGGGTAATGATTTGATAGCAGATTGATCAGTAGTATCCATACAGATAGTGTGAGTAATGCTATCCTGTAAAAGCTCTACCCTTTTCATATTGGAGTCCACTCCAATTACTTCGTGACCCAGTTCTGTAAGTTTTATACTTAATTCAGAACCAAAATTTCCCAAACCCAATATAATGAATTTCATATAATTTAATTAGGTGATAAATAATTCTTCTTTTGGATATCTGTAGCGTTTTTCTCTTTCCCTGATAAATAACTTTAGAATTCCGATTAATATAGTGAGAAAGCCCACTCTGCCTATAAACATCGTTACCACCAATACT
>CAYNIG010000034.1:0-8935 GCA_964396995.1 uncultured Saprospiraceae bacterium
CATATTTATTAATAAATTTATTATCAACCTTTTAAAGCAGGTACATCTCACCCCTATTTATCGCGTGTCTGACGGATTTAAAAACCTCAGGGCAAATGAAAACACATTCAATGAATGCCATCAGCGTTTGAAAAATAAGGAAGTGATAGTAGTATACTCTGAGGGAAATACAACACAAGAAAAAAGATTGAGGCCTATACAAAAAGGACTGGCCCGCATTGCTTTTGGTGCTCTCGACCGCCATCCTGAAATGGATTTGTGCATTGTGCCCTTAGGTGTAAACTATACCCATCCCAATGATTTCAGATCAGAAGTAATGATCGAGGTGGGGACGCCTATTACGCTCAACGAATATTATCAACTTTATAAAACCGATTCAGTAAAAGCCATCTCCGATCTGACACAAAAAGTAGAATCTGAAATGAAACCCCTAGTAATCCATGTCGACAAGGATGAATATTTGCCAGTGGTAGAAAAACTATTCCTTCTAAACAAAGCAAGCGTAAAATACCCATTTCTTCCGGTTATCGATAGATCTGGCGAAAGATTTAGACTCGATAAAGCAGCCTCAGTAAAAGTAAATAATATGAATGACCTGGAAAGACAAGTTCTGCTCCAGAACCTGACTTTCTTAGATGAAATTCCAGGTAAACCCGGAGTTTTTTCCCTCATTCCTCTTTTAGGGAAATGGGTTAATAATATTCCGTTTTTACTTGGTTCGGCAATTGCAAAAGCAAAAGTTAAGCGGATCGAGTTTTTCGCCTCTGTTCTGGTAGGCACCACCATGTTTTTATATTTATTTTACCTGGCTTTTATTGCCCTGATTACTAAAGTCCTGGGCGGATCTATACTTCAGGTTTTTACTATTCTTTTCTTCTCCGGCATTTTGTATTTATATCATCTGCATACGCTGGAAAAAATCAGGTTGCACAGAGTCAAACAAATAGCACCAAAATTAGATACCTGAGATCAGCTCTCGGTTGTTAACATAGATTTAATTTTTTCTTAAAGGGTATATTGTTAGTAATGAGCTGGTAATGTGTTAAATTTGCACACAATTAAATAATTAAAAATAACTGTATAATGAAAAGAATTTCTCTATTATGTATGTTGTATATCGCAACAACATTGACTTTAAGTGCACAAATACGCACTCCTTCTGCGAGTCCGGGAGCCAAAGTAGAACAATCTGTAGGTTTAACTTCAATAGTCGTAGATTATAGCCGTCCAAGCGCGAAAGGCCGTAAAGTATTTGGCGATTTAGTTCCGTTTGGTCAGCTTTGGCGTACTGGTGCTAATCAAGGTACTAAAGTTACTTTTAATGATGATGTAAAAATTGAAGGTAAAGATCTGAAAAAAGGTAAATATGCACTTTTTACTATACCTGGTGAAATGGAATGGAAAATCATTTTCCATAAAAATGCCGATCTTAATGTTCCCGGTGGAGCAGAGTACAAAGAATCCGATGAAGCTTTACGTGTTTCAGTAAAATCAACTGCTACTGCAGCCATGACTGAATCATTTACAGTTGGATTTGATCAACTAAGAGATGCTGGCGCAGAAATGTATATTGCCTGGGAAAAAACCAGAGTGTCTGTCAATATTGACGCCATGACTGATGGTAAAGTAATGGCAAGTATCAATCAGGTAATGTCAGGCCCATCAGCAAATGATTATATGTCGGCTGCAAACTACTATTCCAGTTCCGGAAAAGACATAAATAAAGCAGTTGAATGGGCTGCAAAGGCAGTAAGTATGGGTGCAAATCAATATTGGAATCTTCGTGCTTATAGTTTGATTCTGGCTAAAGCGGGTAAATACAATGATGCCATAGCTGCAGCGAAAGAATCATTGACTAAAGCCACTGCTGAAAAAAACAATGATTATATTAAAATGAATGAAACCTCCATTGCTGAATGGGGTAAAATGAAGAAATAAAAATTATAATTACTATATTCAACAAAAAAGGCCGGTAGTCATATCGGCCTTTTTTATTTCTGTTTAGAATTTTTGGTTACAGAATCAGAAATTGATCTTATATCCAAGATTAAATCCAAAGCCATAATTCCTGGCTTTAAAATCAATCAGGGTATTATCAATCACCCGGTTAAATCCATGCATATATTGGACTGATGTCATGATGGAACCATTGCCTACAGGGATCTCTACGCCACCACCTGCATTGGCTCCCAATTCCATTCTATTGTAGATATCATCATTTAAATTTATTTTGGTTCTGCTTAAATTAAAGTCCAAGAACATATTTGCCCTGGTCTGCACATTTGCATTCAAAGCATACCCTACTGAAGGGCCCGCAAAAGCAAATGCTTTAATTCCATTTTCATCTCCAAATGTATATTTGAGATTAAGGGGTAGCTCAATATAGTTGATATTAGTCTTAGCTGTGACACCAATATTGATGGGAATATTCAATACATTGGTACTTAATCCTTCATTCCAGGCAAATCCCTTTTCTTTATATGCAAGTCCTGCAGCCACACTAAATCCTTCTCCGATATCCTGATTCCAAAGGGCCTGAAGCTGCAAACCGGTACGCAATGCCCTGTCGGGACGGATAGAATTATCAATACCTTTTAAAGTAATATTGGAAAAAACAGGACCTATACCAATTTCCAAACCATTTTGAGTAAATGCAGGCATCCACATGCTCAATAAAACCGGGAGTAAATATTTCGTTTTCATGATCTATATGATTTATATATATCACGCAACGGTACAGTTAAGGTTTGTTAAGCATAGGTTAGAATTTGTATAAATTTTTGTTACAATACTATAAACCTACCTCAAAATCAGATTGGTCTTAATAATAGCCAAACTCAGGCATAGACACATCGTACATCGAATGTTGTCCATCGTAGTTCGTTATTCGTACATCGTAAATCGTCCCTTCTATTTCCCTACAGTTTCGCCGCAACTGCATTCCAATCTATAACATTAAAAAATGCAGCCAGGTAGTCAGCTCTTCTATTTTGATAGTGAAGGTAGTATGCATGTTCCCATACATCCACTCCAAGAATAGGAGTTCCCTTTTGCTCGGCAATATCCATTAATGGATTGTCCTGATTAGGTGTGGAAGATATAAATAATTTTCCGTCTGCTCCTTTTGAAAGCCAGGCCCATCCACTACCAAATCTGGTCATTCCTGCCTTTGACAAAGCTTCTTTGAAAGCATCAAATGACCCAAAGCTGGAACTAATAGCATCCCCAATAATACCAGTAGGTACTCCCCCTTTTCCGGGTCCCATGATTTGCCAGAACAGACTATGATTATAATGGCCCCCGCCATTGTTTCGTACAGCCATAGGCAGTTTGGACATATTTGCCATCAATTCTTCAATGGATTTATCGGCCCATTCCGTATTTTCAATGGCCGCATTCAGGTTGGTTACATAGGCTTGATGGTGTTTTCCATGATGGATTTCCATGGTCCTGGAATCAATATGAGGTTCAAGCGCATTAGATGCGTATGGAAGAGCAGGAAGTGTAAATGCCATAATTATTTAATTTTTAATTGATTAATATTATTCTAATAACAAAACCCAAAGGTAATAAGTTGACTAAAACTATTTATATCTGGGAATTGAATTTTCATAGCGTATATTAAACACAATGACTGGAATTCCGGATCAAAAGGCTTCTTTGGCTGAATTGGGATTTTAAAATCTAACCCTGGGTAAAAATCGGCCTGTTTTTTCTTTATACTTTTTATACTCACGGTATTTTTCGGATAATAATTCTTCTTCGTATACTGATTTGAAATAAAACAGTATTACCAACAAAAGCGAGATGGTCACTTTCCACAGACTGTTGTAAATTAAACCTATTCCGGTAGTAATTAAAAGTATTCCTGAATAAATTGGATGACGGATATAATGATACAATCCTGACTCAACCAACTTGCCTGACTTTTTGGGACTGGGAAAAGGAGTCAGGTTTTTGTTGAGTTGGATCAAAGAAAAAAAAAGCATTACACACCCGGTTGCACACAATAGTAGTCCAGTCATTTTCCAGGTTTGTCCCCTGAACACACTGGTTATATCAGGTATTGGAATCAAAAACAATAAAATCAATAACCCTTGTATTAATATAAAAACTAGGTCTTTAGTCGGTAATCCCTGGCGCATACGGAATGGTGCTTATTATTCTTTATTATCTTGTTTTACAAGAATACTCAAAAATCTCATAGAAATCGCCAATAATCACCTTTTTTACTTCAACTGAATATTTAATTCCCATTATAATATACTGATAATCTGTACAATACAGTTAATTTGATTTTGCAATCAGTATCTCCAATGACCACCATCAGGTATCTGGATACTCACGATTATCAATACGATTGACTTAAATCAATTGTGGTCGAATGGAATCACTCTTTCTTTATACTATAAAATCAAAGAAATGAAAATCTTAATTCTTACTTCATTATTGGCCACATTCTTTCACCTCACTTCTGGTCAGGAATCATTTAAAATAGCCCTGAATAGTATAGTGATAAAAGGAACTTCCAACGTACATAAATGGGAAGAAAAAATAGGCCAGATTCAAGGTACAGCTACTTTGCTTATCGAAGGTGAACAAATCAGCGGAATCGCGGAAGCTCAGTTTGAAATTCCGGTGAAAAGCATTAAAAGCTCAAAAGGGAATATTATGGACAATAAAACGTATCAGGCATTAAAATCTGAAGCATGTCCCAATATAACCCTGAAGTTATCCAAAGGTGCTGCTTCCGGCACAGAGTTAAAAACCTCGGCAATCCTTACCATTGCTTGTGTCAGCAAAACTATTGATCTGACTTCTTCCATCAAACCAATAGGCAATAATCAATTTGCGATTACCGGTAGTAAAAAACTCAAAATGACTGATTTTGGCATTAAACCCCCAACTGCATTATTAGGTACTATGGTGACCGGTGACGAAATCACGATAGAATACGATGTAAAGCTTATAAAATAAAAACTCATTAAAATAAAAACTCATTATTCATATAAAAATTAAAATTATGAAAACTTCAACTTTTATGCTAGGCTTTGTGCTCTTGTTCACTGCCACGATCCTGGTCAGTCAGGAATCCCAGATTCAATATTCCAGGCCTTGGAACAAAGAAGGTATTAATGTATTTGAGCCTTCAAAGTCCCTGGATCAGCCCGAATACAGTGGTTTTAAACTCAGAATAGGCGGTTCATTTACACAGGATTATCAGGCACTCACCAGTTCGAATAAACCTTCCAAGTCAGCCAATTTTTTGTATGGAAGTATCAAAGCAGAAGATTCAACCAAATCCAAATTAAATGGCTTCAACCTGGCAATGGCTAATCTCAATTTCGATTTTCAAATCGAAGATGGCATCAGGGTAAGCCTTGAAAATTATATGTCTTCACGGCACCATTCTGAATTTTGGGTAAAAGGAGGTTATGTACAAATTGACAAACTGCCGATGTTTGGAAGCCCGGATTGGTTTACAAAATATTTCAGAGTAAAAATCGGTCATTTTCAACCCAATTACGGTGACATGCAATTCAGGCGAACCGATGGTGGAAATGCCATGTTTAACCCATATGTTGAAAATTATCTGTTAGATGCCTTTACTACCGAAATTGGTGGTGAAGTATATGCTTTCCCTACTTCCAATCTCATGTTCATGGTGGGTATGACTTCCGGATTTATTAACGGCAATATAGTTAAAACCCCGGATGCTATCAATAACAATGGAGTAGTTAGAACAAAACGAGCACCCTCTATTTTTGGTAAAGTGGCTTATGATAAATCTACTGAAGACCTCCGTTTTAGATTTTCTGTATCAGCATACAACAATCCCAATAGTCAACGAAATACATTGTATGCCGGAGACCGCACAGGTTCTCATTATTTTGGAGTAATGGAGCCCGCTACCATCAACGGTTTGCCTATATCTATTGGTACCAGCCCTTCTGATCCGAAGACTCAGGCCGGCCCAAACTTTACTTCAGGAAGATTCAATCCCGATGTTGCCAATAGAGTAATGGCCGTAACTTTTAATCCATTCATCAAATACAAAGGATTGGAGTTTGTAGGTGCGTACGAAATGGTAAGCGGCAGTAATTATGCTGATGTAAAAGAAGGCAAATGGCTCAAAAGAGAATTTAATCAATACGCATTGGAAGCCAATTACAGATTTCTGAAAGACGAACAACTCTACTTTGGTGGAAGGTTTATGGGCATGAGTGGAGAACCACGAGGAATAGTAACCAATGGTAGCCAGGCCACCGTAAAGGTAAATCGACTTTCATTAGCTGGTGGCTGGTTTCCTACTAAAAACTTATTGTTAAAAGGTGAAATTGTAAGCCAAAAGTTTATTGATTTTCCTTCTAGCGATTACAGATACGAAGGCAAGTTTAATGGGTTTGTTATTGAAGCAGTTGTAGGATTCTGATTTTTATTTCATCCGGGGTAATGCAATTTTGAGCATTACCCCGGTTTTTTTTTGAAATATATTCTTATAAATTATGATCGGTTTTTTTACATTTATTTTAGTGTTCTGGCTACTTCCATCGGCTGATGAAGCAGGCTATACTGGGGAATACAAAATCCTCCCTCAAAGTAAAGTATTCTTGTCAGGGACCTCCAATGTAAATAAATTTTCTTGTGATTGTATTCATGATTTTGACCATCAGACATTTAATGCCCAGGCCGTATCAGAACAGGAATTGGACTTTGCAAACACAGCTGTCCATCTGGTAGTTGACTATATTGATTGCAAAAACCGTAAAATGGACCGGGATTTACAAAAAGCTCTCAAAGCCGAATTATTTCCCACCATAAAAATCGAATTAGAAAACATTAAAGCCAGACCTTCCATCGCTTCGGTTTCATGGAATAACATTAAGGCATCTATTAATATTACACTGGCCGGAGAAAAGAGAAAGTACGAAATTGAAGTCAAGGCTGTTCGTAAAGAAGGAAATATTTTACTCACTGGCGACAAAACTTTAAATATGACAGACTTTAATATCATCCCTCCCCAGGTTTTATTTGGTATGATTAAAGTGAATGACCCTATTACCTTTCATTTTGATCTGCTTGTAGAACTCTCCTCCAAATCAATCTGATTTTAAAAATAAATACGTTAGCAATAAAAAAAAATAACTTATGAAACTCATCGCTCTCAAAGTACTTATTTCAGGTGTGATACTACTGATCATCAGTTACCTCGCCCTATTTTTAATGGTTAAATTAGTTCCTTCTCTAGCAGAACAATATTACGATCCCATGTTTAGCCTGGAAGGAAATAAATCTTGGATGTTTTTTATTCATCCGTTTATTATCTCTTTTGCATTAGCCTGGTTCTGGATGAGATTTAAAACCTTATTTCATGGCAACCTGATCACGCGTGGCATAGAGGTAGGCCTTTTTTACGGCCTCATCGCCATTTTACCCAGCATGTGGATGATATACAGCGCCTTTAATGTCACCTTGTTGATGGTGATAAGCTGGGGAATTTACGGTATTATTCAGGCTGTAATAGCTGCTATTATCTCTGCCCGGCTTAATCCATAATTACCTGAATGTTAAATGTACCTAACCAAATAGGAGTATAATAGTTAGCCCATTTAGTGATTTTTTCAAATCAGTACCTGCTTCAACAGATTGTCTTCAGTCCCTCCTGATTTTTGCTTAATTTAGACGCAAATTACAAGCAATATGAAAAATTCATCACTTCCGGGAAATGCCATGGATAGACGAAAATGGTTTAAAACCAGTCTCGGAATTGCAGCAGCCTCCACATTCTATCATTCACTGAAAGCAGATGAAATCAACTTTAATCGTCAAATACATCCACATACCGGAAGATGGATGATGGATGAATCAGTAATGACTCCAGCCAAAATCACAGCCCGTTTGAATAGCAATGAAAATCCTTTTGGCCCGTCAGATAAAGCCAAAGCTGCAATCGTTGATGGATTTAAAGATGCCAATAGATACAGCAGAAATGTGGCCATGGCCCTTAAAGAAAAAATTGCCGCTTATGAAAACGTAAGCCCCGGACAGATTTTTTTATGTGCAGGTCTCTCAGAATTACTTAATCTATTGGGAGCTTTAAATGGCTTGCAACAAGGTGAAATGATCTCGGCTTATCCCACGTTTGATCTCATGCCTGCCATGGCTTCCAGGCTGGGTGGCAAGTGGACTAAAATAGCTTTAAATGAAAAATATGAACATGACTTGCCCGCTATGGAAAATGCATTGACTCCAAAAACGAAACTGATGTATATCTGTAATCCGGGCAATCCCTGCAGCACCAAATTAGATCCAATAGAACTAAAATCATTTGTTGAACGGGTGAGCAAAAAGACATTGGTATTTATAGATGAAGCCTATATTGATTATGTCCCGGAGAAAGAAAAAAACACCATGGTCGGCCTCGCTTCCATGAAAAATGTATTGATAGGTAAAACGTTGTCCAAAATACATGGCTTTGCCGGCCTCAGGATAGCCTACACAGTATCCTCTGTTGAACAGGTTAAAGAATTTGAAAAATACCATACCTGGGATTTTAGTCTGGGCGCTCCCGCCATGCACGGAGCTATGACCACACTGGAAGATGAAACATTTAAATCCTATTGTGTAAATAAGACCATTGAAATCCGAACCAGTACGATCACGGCATTGGAAAATATGGGGTATAAACCACTACCCTCTTTTACTAATTTTATTATTTTCCCTATCAACAAACCGGGGTCAGACCTGGTCAATCATATGGCCAATAACGGTGTGGCCCTCCGATCATGGAATTTTGACAATAAAAATTGGTGCAGGGTTAGCATTGGCACACAACCGGAAATGGATCTTTTTTTAGAAGCAATGAAAACAGCTTAAACAAGTACGATTTACAACGTACAATGTACCAAGTACAACGTACAATGTACCATGCACA
>CAYNIG010000034.1:9035-26525 GCA_964396995.1 uncultured Saprospiraceae bacterium
ACGTACAATGTACAATCTGCAACGTACAATGTACAATCTGCAACGTACAATGTACAATCTGCAACGTACAATGTACGATCTGCAACGTACAATGTACGATCTGCAACATTCATCCACATCGTAAATCGTATATCCTACATCGTAAATAATACATCCTACATTGTAAATTGTACATCGTAAATTGTACATCGTACATCGTACATCCTACATTATCCCATCAACTGCTTGCTCTCAGCACATATTCTTTCTTCACTTCATTCAAATCAGCTATGGCTTTATCTACTTTAGGTTTTTCAGTTTCAAGTAGTTTAATCATTCGGGTTACTTTATCTCTGGTATTTAACGAGTTGTTCAATGCGTTGTAAATCTTTTGTTGAATAATCCAATCCGTAATCAGATTGTCAAAAAATACATCAATAAACCGGTTAAAAGAATCAAGATGCAGTTGAAAATCTTCCGGTATCCTTCTATAGACATCCAATAATTCTTTTTCAAAAATCTTGAGCTGACGATTTGCTTCGTAGGCCCAATCCTTAGCTTTATCTATAGCAGTATATTTCAAGTGATTGCTCATGGGATTGCGTCCACTCATATCCCACTGGCCCCAATTGTGAGCTTGCTGCAGACCGGCGATTACATTATCAAGACTTTGAACTGCAACCGATCCCGCCTTCATGGCTTCATTAATATCTATGATCATTCGTTGCTGTGCTTCGATTTGAGAATAAATTTTTTTAAGCTCAAATCCTGCATTTCCCTGCAGATTCATCAGTTCCATTTCCTGTTGTTTACTCAGATCATCAAGTCTTTTCTCAATCGCGGGAAGGGCATCAATTTTTTTCTTAAGAAGGTTATATTCAAATTCCAGTAATTCCAGTGACTTTCTCACCTGGTCGTATTTTAGTGAGGCCTGAAGGTACTCTTGTCTTTCTTTTTCCATTTGGGTCTCTTGACTTCCCAAGACCTTGTAAAACATGGTTTTAAGGCCTAATTTCTCCAGGTTTTCGATATCCGCATATTCTTTTTGCACCAGCTGGTCAAGTGGTATCAGATCTTGACGCAATTGTTCTATTTCGGGCACTATCTGAACTAACCGGTCCTGCACTTTTTTCAGGATCTGCTGCTCCTCTAATAGTTTTCTGATCTCTTCAGCTAAAGCATTCATTATATTTTAAATTTATGACAAAAGTGTCAAGATATTATTTAGTACAAATTTAACATGTCCAACGAATCTCTGGCAGATAATTTATTTCCAAAGTTTGGATTAAATTATTATTGACAAATATTTTTTTTACTTATTAATAATTTCTTAATATGAGTGTTGTACTTTTGCGGGCGAAATCAAATTCAATCAATCCAAAAACAGATTTATATGAAATCTCTCACTTTCAGAAGATTACCTCTAGTGATTGGCATCTTGATGCTCATTGCAGTTGGGGGTTTTGCTCAAGTAACCAGTGGTTCAATATCAGGCGTAGTGTTTGATAATAATAAAGAGCCGCTTATTGGTGCTACCGTATTAGCTGTACATACTCCGTCAGGTACCCGTTATGGGACCTCTACTGATGAACAAGGGAATTACATTTTACTCAACGTACGTACTGGTGGACCATATACTATTTCTTCTACCTATGTAGGCTATCAGGATTACAATCAGGAAGATGTATTCGTATCCCTGGGTAGTAACACGGTGGTGGATATTAAAATGAATGAAAGTTCCGTTACGATAAATGAAGTCGTAGTTTCTTCTGCAAAAAACGACATCATCAGTTCAAAAAAGACCGGAGCAGGTGCTACACTTGGCCGTGAAGCTTTGGAAAGAATGCCGACCATTGGAAGAACCATAAATGATATTACCAAGCTCAACCCTTTTTCAAATGGAAGATCTTTTGGCGGTCAGGATAATAGATTAAATAATTTCACAATTGATGGTGCGGCATTCAATAATGGATTTGGATTGGGTAATGAAGCTCAGGCTGGAGGTAGGACTAATTCTACAGCCATTTCTTTGGATGCCCTGGAAGAAGTACAGATTAATATTGCACCATTCGATGTAAGACAATCTGGCTTTGCAGGAGCAGGTATTAATGCCGTGACCCGATCCGGTACAAACCAGGTTTCCGGTTCGGTGTATTTTTTCAGAAAACAGGACGAATTAATAGGTAACAGTGTGAACGGTATCAAATTTACAGCTCTGCAAAAACCCAATACTTTTGAAAATACATCTGGGTTCAGACTTGGATTCCCTTTGATTAAAAATAAATTATTCTTGTTTGTAAATGGTGAACAAAACAAACAAGCAGCACCCGCCACTACTTGGTTTGCCAATCGATCCGGTGCTACAGGACAAGTATCCAGAACTACCGCAGCAGACCTGGATAAATTGAGTGATTTCATGAAAACCAATTTCAATTATATCACCGGCCCTTACGAAGGTTTCAATAATGAGGTTTCCAGCAGAAAAGGCCTGGTGAGATTGGATTATAACTTAAATGACAAGAATAAACTTTCTCTTCGATATGCTCACCATGATTCTGAGTCAGATGCCATCATCAGCAACAGTACTTCTGCGGGAAATGGCAATCGAACCAACAGTGCAACTGCCATTTCATTTCAAAATTCCGGTTATATAATTCAGGATAATACTCGGTCAATTGTGGGTGAATGGAATTCAACGTTAGCAAAAAGAACTTCCAACAGTTTATTGATCACTTATAATAAACAAATTGAAGATAGAAAATACAGGACTGACCTTTTCCCTACAGTTGATATTTTAAATGGCGGTTCAACTTATACTTCAGTTGGATTTGACCCATTTACACCAAGTAACAAACTAAACTATACCACCTTAAACATCACCGACAATCTTTCTTACCAGGTAGGTAAGCACAATTTTGTATTTGGTGCCGCGTTCGAAGCATTCAAATCGAACAATTTATTCTATCCTGCATCTAATGGAGTATACGTGTATAATTCACTCGATGATTTTTATGCTGCTGCCAATGCTTATAAAGCCAATCCAAACAATACTACCAGCCCGGTAAACGCAAGATTTCAATTGAGATATTCTGCCCTGGCCGGAGGAGTAGAGCCAATACAAGTATTGGAAGTAAATAAGACCAGTGCTTATATTCAGGATCAATTTTCTGCAACGAAAGACCTGAAACTTACTTTTGGCGTAAGAGGAGATGTAATCGCTTTTGGAAATACGGCATTGGAAAACAAAGTCATTTCCGCTCAGACATACAGAGATGAAAATGGCAATCCAATGAAAATAAATACGGGTAATTTACCTAAAGCTTCCCTGAATTTTTCGCCCAGGTTTGGATTTAACTGGGATGTAAATGGTGCTCAAAACACCCAGGTGCGGGGCGGTACAGGACTGTTCCTTTCCAGCTTACCCTATGTATGGATTTCCAACCAGGTAGGTAATAATGGTGTACTGACTGGGTTTCTGGATCAACGAAACACTAAAGCTTATCCTTTTGACCCGAATCCTACAAGATTCAGACCGACTGGAGAACTAGATTTAACCAAGCTCACATTTGATATAAATGCGACCCAGGAAGATTTTAAATTCCCTCAAGTATGGAAGTCAAATATTGGTGTTGATCATCGATTAGGTGGTGCGTGGGTGGCATCGGTAGAATTTTTATATAATAAGACGGTGAATGCCATAAAACACATACAAGCCAATTTAGAGCCAACTACAAATAAATTTTCTGGTCCTGATACCAGGCTTAGATATCTGGGTTCTGGAGCTTCCGGAGCTAAAGCAGATTCATTAAACCGAATCAATGATAATGTGGTAAGTGCACTGGTTTTTAGAAATACCAATGAGGGTTATTTCTATTCCCTTACCGGTAAAATAGAAAGACCATTAGGTAGGAAATTCGGAGCTATGCTGGCCTATACTTACGGCGTGGCCAAAGATCTTGCCAATGCCGGAGCCACTGCATCTGAATCATTCAATAGCATATTTTCAGTGAATGGAGGAAATAAACCCACGTTGGCTTATGCCAATAATGATTTAAGGCACAGGGTGGTTGGATATGTTAGTTATGTGATAAACTACGGGGGTAAATTCGGTGGAAGTACCATCTTATCTTTAAGTGGAATTGCTAATAGTGGATATAAAGTATCGTATACCGTTTCAGGTGACTTAAATGGCGATGGAGTGACAAATAATGAATTGATTTATGTACCGGCCAAAGCTTCTGATCTCAGATTTGCAGATATTACAGGCTCCACTCCTTTTACTGCAGCTCAGCAAGCGGCAGCATTTGATGCTTACATTGATCAGGATGATTACCTTTCAACCAAAAGAGGTCAGTATGCCGAAAGAAATGGAGGTTATTCACCCTGGCTCACCAGATTTGATCTTTCAGCAGAACAAGAGGTCTTTATCAGAATAGCAGGTAAGAAAAATTCCTTCAAATTCAGAATGGACTTATTTAATGCAGGAAATATGATAAATGACAAATGGGGGGTAGCAAATTCAACTACTGCCGCCAACAGACCACTTAACTTTGTAAGAGTGGATTCTGATGGAGTACCTGTTTACAGACTGGCAACTCAGATTATTGATGGCAAAACGGTATTACTTAAAGATTCATTCACTAAAAGTATCAATACAGGAAGTGCATGGGCCATGCAGTTAGGTGTTAGGTACACATTCAATTAAAAACACTACGTATCTTAGACAATATATTTATTGAACCTAGTATCAATAAATTACGAAGGTCGCGTCGGGGGGCGCGACCTTTTTTGTCTTTTCAGGCTGCGAGCCAAAAAAGACAAAAAAGCTAAGCAAACCGGTTAAGATAAGCTAAAACCAATCGACTTTTAACCCCTTTTTCATGCTCATAGGGACAGGTGATACTAAAAAAGCACCCCGCCTGCAAATAGCTCGAAAATAATAAACAATAATGCATGGCTGACTGTTAATAAATACGTGACGAAATCAGTAGCAGTTATAGGGGCGGGATATGCTGGCATGACAGCCGCAGCTTTATTATCCAAATATGGATTTGATGTCACTGTATTCGAAAAAAATAGCACCCCGGGCGGAAGAGCATCACAGCTCAAAATAAATGGGTTTACCTTTGACAAAGGTCCAAGCTTTTATTGGATGCCTGAAGTATTTGACCGGTTTTTTAACCATTTTGGAAAGTCAACTTCAGATTATTATACATTGGAAAGATTAGATCCGAGTTATAAAGTTTTCTGGAATGACAGGGCTCCTACTTCATTACCTGCTAATCTTTCAGATTGCAAACAACTTTTTGAATCTTTTGAACAGGGTGCTGCACTGAAATTGGAAAAATTCCTGGGTGAGGCAAAAATCAAATACGAAACCGGAATGGGTAAATTTGTTTATTTACCTTCCATTTCCATCTCAGAATATTTCGATTGGGAATTATTAAAAGCCACTACCCAACTCGATCTTTTTGTTTCTGTTTCAACACACATAAAAAAATATTTTTCCAATCCTTATTTACAGGAATTATTAGAATTTCCGGTTTTATTCCTTGGAGCAAAGCCGTCCAATACTCCGGCATTGTATAGCATGATGAATTATGCAGATATAGTCTTAGGTACCTGGTATCCAAAAGGCGGAATGTATGAAGTATCAAAAGCTATTTGCAATCTGGGCATCGATCACGGGGTGAAATACAAATTCAATTCTCCTGTTTCAGGAATACGACCTACCTCAAACAAAATAAGTCTTTATTTTGATAAAAATTTAAATCAAGATTTTGATATAGTGGTTAGTGGAGCCGACTACCATCACACCGAATCGACCCTTTTAGAGCCTTCCAATACTTCCTATCCACCCGGGTATTGGGAGAAAAAAACCTTGGCTCCTTCTGCCCTTCTCTATTTCATGGGCTTTGATTGCGTAATCCCAAATCTGGAGCATCATTCTTTGTTTTTTGATGCCTCATTTGATGTCCACGCGAAAGAAATATACGACAACCCGTCATGGCCCTCTGACCCATTATTTTATACCAATTCAAGTAGTCTTACGGATTCTTCGTGTGCACCTCCGGGCCATCATAATTTGGTGGCATTGATTCCTGTCTCTACAAACATAGCCGAAACGGATTCGATAAAGGAAAAATATCTTGAAATAATATTATCCCGCCTGTCAAAGCACACCGGTATAGATTGTAAAAAACACCTGATCCTGGTCAGATCCTATGCTCATCAGGATTATATCTCCGATTACAATTCTTTCAAAGGCAACGCCTATGGCCTGGCTAATACCTTATTTCAGACGGGACCCTTAAGACCAAAAATCAGAAGTAAAAAAATTCCCAATTTGTTTTACTGTGGACAACTTACCGTACCCGGACCAGGTATGCCTCCATCCATTATCAGTGGAGAAATAGTAGCTAATTATATCAATAAAACATATAATGGATGAGCCTGCAATTGTTTAACAATATAACCCAGGACTTCAGTAAAAAAGTAACGAAGTCATACAGTACTTCTTTTTCATTGGGGATATCCCTATTGAGCAAAGATATTCAAAAAGACATTTATGCGGTGTATGCATATGTTCGATTTGCTGATGAAATAGTGGATACCTTCCACGAATATGACAAAGAAGCCTTGCTCAATGACTTTATTGTCCAAACTTATAAAGCGCTGAACGAAAAAATAAGTCTCAATCCGGTCCTGCATCAATTTCAGATCACCATAAATAATTATCAAATCGATAAAAACTTAATAGATACCTTCCTGTCCAGCATGCGAATGGACCTTAACCTTACAACTTGTACCCGCGAGGCCTACGAAGAATACATCATTGGCTCAGCCGAAGTAGTGGGCCTTATCTGTCTTCAGATCTTTCTTAAAGGAGATAAAAAAAGATATGCTGATTTGTCGCCTTATGCGAGAAGATTAGGTGCGGCTTTCCAGAAAATTAATTTTTTACGTGACCTTCAAGCGGATTATAGTGGATTAGGTCGTCGATATTTTCCCCAGTGGAAGCCGGATTCTGCCTTTGATGAAAACATTAAATCAGAAATACTCGATGAAATAAAAGAAGACTTCAAGATAGCACGGCAAGGCATTTGTAAATTACCTTCCAACAGCAAACTAGGGGTTTATGCTGCCTATGTGTATTACAAAGCCCTTTTATTAAAAATCATCCGTACCCCGAGTGAAAAACTGATGAATACCAGAATTCGAATAAACAATTACACCAAATTAGCCTTGCTCATATTTGCCAGCATGAGGATAAAATTGAAACAAGTCGAATAAAGATGAATACTAAAAAATGGAGTCTCATTTTACCAATCGGCCTGGAACAGGCCTGGTTGTTTTTTTCAAGGCCGGAAAACCTGAAACTAATCACACCACCCGATTTGAAACTCACTCTTACTTCTTCATTGAAAGAGATGTACGAGGGTATGCTGATCCAATATACGGTCTCACCAATGTTTCACATACCATTGCTTTGGACCACTGAGATTACCCATATTAAACATCATCATTATTTTATTGATGAGCAGCGGGCGGGTCCCTACCGGATGTGGCATCATGAACATCATTTTAGGCAACTTAATGAAGGAGTGGAAATGACGGATATTCTTCATTATGATATCGGAATGGGATTTATTGGAAAATTAGCCGACAAATGGGTGATTTCTGCCCGGATAGAGCATATCTTTGAATACCGATCTTCAGTATTAAAATCAATGTTTACATGATACTTTCTCTGTTTATTACCTTGATTACGTTCGTAGCTATGGAGGGCGTAGCCTGGTCTGCACATAAATATTTGATGCACGGGGCTTTGTGGTCATGGCATCATGATCATCATGATCCCAAAGCCAGATCTCATACTTTTTTTGAAAAAAACGATCGGTTTTTTTTAGTCTTTGCTATTCCTAGTTTTTTTTGTTTTTTGACCGGTTTATTATCTGAATATTCGTTTTTTACCTTCATTGGGTTGGGAATTTTAATCTACGGATTTTGTTATTTCCTGATACACGATGTATTTATCCATCAGCGATTTAAATGGCTGCGTAATGCAGATTCTATTTATTTCCGTGCTATCCGCAAAGCTCATAAAATGCACCATAAACATTTGGGTAAAGAGGATGGGGAGTGTTTTGGTATGCTCTGGGTTCCAATAAAATATTTTAAGGAAGCTCAGAAAAGATGATATACTATTTTTAAAATCATCTATTAACATTTGTTAAATTTTCAAGCCTGATTAATTTAATCAGGCAATTTTATACCACAGTACATGGTTTGAGGTTATATTTACTATTCAGCTCAAATCCTCAAACCAACTCAGATGTCCATCCTATTTTATAAATTAACCTAAATACATTACTATGAAAATACTTTACAATTTTGTCGCTATTAATTTTTTTATATTATCGTACCTCTGTTTAAAAGCAGATTGCACCGTTAGTTCATCAATTTCTTCTACTAATTTTCTGGGTACCTATGGAAATTGTACAGGAATTATTACCATCCCCTCCGGTGTGGACTTAAATTTAGATGGTGATTTGGATTTGACGGGTATGAGTATATCTAAATTCATTATTGCAAGTGGAGGTCAGTTAGTTTTTAATGCAAAATCTGATTTCAAATTACCAAATAATTGCCAATTAGTTATCTCCCAAACTAGTCCTACTACAGGATCTGCTTCAGCGATTTACAATAATGGAGTGTCCTGTAATAACAACTTAGCAATTTATTTTGGATCTATAAAATTTTCAGCCTGCACGGGGAGTGGAAATGTTTGTTTGATCTTCGCTGATTTGGTAGCGGCTGGAGGAACTGCCCAACCGATAACTGGAGTGATCGCGTCCGGTACAAATGTAAATGGCTCCAATGCCTGCTTTCCTTTTGGAATATCAGTATCCGTAACAGGTGCTAATACGATCAATTCTTATACCTGGTCTCAGACATCCGGACCCGGTACAGCAACCATAACAAATGGTAACACAGCCACTCCGACCATTTCATCAGCAACACTTGCTGGAAGTTATACTTTCAATGTGGCCGTAGTAGTTTCAGCCATTCCGATAGGATCCAATTGTACCTCCAATGCAGAGATTACCGTAAATAGTTCCATTACCTTATCGGTTTATTTACCCATTCTTGCCACAGGCGGTGGTACGCCTCAAATCGCTGCTGGTGATTCATATACCTTGGTAGGTGGTGATGTAACTGTAACAGGTACTGCTCCCAGTTATAGCTGGACAGAAAATGGAGAAGGATTTATTTCATCTGGTGGCACCAGTTTAACACCAACGTATTCTTCAAACAATCCGCAAGATAAAGGAAACACCGTTGTTTTAACTTTGACTGCCTCTAATCCCGGATGCTCTGATACTGCAAATTTTAATATTTTGGTCAGTACGAAACTTCCCATCACTTTGCAGGATTTCACCGTAAGTTCTATTAATTGCACCAATGTGTTGCAATGGAATGTAGCCGATGCTAAAAATTTCAAAGAATTCGAAATAGAACACAGTAAAACCGGATCTGAATTTAATACCATTTCCTCTTTACAAGCCAAGGCAGAAATCAGAAATGATGGTCTATTTCAAAATTATACCTTTACCGATAAAATCAATAAAAATAAAAACCAGTTTTATCGTCTGAAAATGATTGACCTGGACGGCAATTTTAAGTATTCTCAAGTTATATCTGTTAAAAATGAATGTCTTATCCCTACTGTTGATTTATCTCCGAATCCACTAAAAGCAACTAGTGATTTCCAAATTGAATTATCCAATTTTGGCCTACTAATTCATGGGAAAATGATAGATATCTCAGGCCGAACTATCCAATCTATTAAGTTGAATAATGGAATCAATAAAATAGCTATCGATCCATTGACTCAAGGCATGTACTGGCTTGCACTTCAAGATGAATTGAATAATCAAAAGGTGGTGAAATTTTCTGTGATTAAATAAATTACATTTAACCTTGCTCTAGTCCGGCTTTATATACTTGTAATGCTCTTTCCCTTGCTTTGCTATGATCTACTATTTCCTTTGGATAGGGTTGCCTTAGATCTATCCATTGGTGTACATATTTCAAATCAGGATCAAATTTCGATAACTGGGTTTTAGGATTAAAGATTCTGAAATAAGGAGCAGCATCGCAACCGGTTCCGGCAGCCCATTGCCAGTTTCCATTATTTGATGAGAGTTCAAAGTCAAGTAGTTTAGACGCAAAATAAGCTTCACCCCAGCGCCAATCGATCAGGAGATGTTTACACAAAAAGCTGGCAACCACCATTCTTACCCTATTGTGCATATGGCCTGACTGATTTAACTCCCTCATTCCGGCATCTACCAATGGGTATCCTGTTTGCCCATTACACCATGCATCAAAATGAGTTTCATTATTATCCCATTCTATCCGGTCATATTTGGGTTTAAATGAATGACCAATGACATGCGGATAATAAAACAATATTTGCATAAAAAATTCACGCCAAATCAATTCATTTAAATAGATCTCGTATCCGGCTACCCGACCCACTAACTGCCTGATACTCAATGTACCAAATCGCAGATGAATTCCTAATTTACTTGTTCCACCCACCATGCCAGGAATATCACGGGTGGCAGAATAATTTTTTATCGATTTTAACGGGATTATTTTAGGTGGAAATACAAAATCAGAGGATCGGAATCCAATTTCAGATAATCTTTCAATTTTAGTAGGCTCGCAATTTAAAAAACGGCCTAATAATGATTCAGAATCAAATTTCAGGATGTCAGTCTGATTAAATTTTTCCCTCCATTTATTTTTAAATGGTGTATACACTGTGTATGGATTTCCATCTTCTTTAAGGACTTCACCAGGTTTGAAAATTACGTGATCTTTAAATAATCGTAAGTTCATTCCATTCTTGACCAACAATTCACTTATTTCCCTGTCTCTGCTTATACCATAAGGCTCGTAATCCTCATTGGCAAATACCGAATGTACATTATACTCTTTTGTCAATCGCGAGAATAGGTCTATAGGCTTATCATAATAGATTTGAATTGCCGATTTATAAATTTGTAATTTTTGATTGAGGTCTGCCAATTCTCTCCATAAAAATTCTACTCTTTTATCTTCTTTCTCTAAATGGTCGAGGATATTACGATCAAAAATAAATAGAGGCAGTACCGGGAGATCTGAAGCCAAGGCTTGCCAGAGGCCGTGATTGTCGCCCAGGCGCAAATCTCTTCTGAACCAAAAAATATTTATCATTCTTTTCTTCATGTCTTCTTTTAGCTATTCTTCACCACTCTTTTATTTGTCTTTTCAAAGATTAAATTACATATATAAAATTTAATCATATTAAGAATAAAAATATATAAACAAATAGTTCTTTCTAAAGTTTAAACTTTCTAACTTCATGGTCAATAGGTTTATAGGAAGATGAAAAAAATAGTATTAGTGTTGGCCTCCGTATTGTGGATAGGATATTGGTGGCGATGGTATACATGCCATATCTGCACTACCTGCGGTTGCCACAAGACCCAGTCTGTCCCCTCTCCTATGTTTAAACCTGATACCGGATTTATTTTGTTTAATAAAGGCGACACGACCGCAATGGTACAGCCGGGATGGGCTGAATATAGAGACTCTATCCTTTTCTCTTTTACCCCAAATCAGCTCTTGACAATAGAAGGTCAGTATATTGCAACTGAACCCAATACCAGCAGATATGAAAATATGGGCGTTGCAAGAGCTAATCAAATTAAAAAACTCTTTCCTGACAGTATTCATACCAGGATTAAATTAAATTCACTGATGGTGCCGGAAAGACCTGCAATGAATGGAACCCCTTTTGTGGCGAATTCGTTTTCCATTTCTGACCAATCAGAAAAAATAGAACACATTGGTGATAAAACCATTGTCTATTTCAACCTTAATTCAGACCAGAGGATAAAAGAGGAAGAAATTGAAAATTTTTTATCCGATCTGGCGGCAGCTCATAGGAATGACCGTGCTTCCTTTGTGGTAACCGGCCATACCGATAATACAGGATCAGCAAAAGATAATATAAAATTGGGAATGAAAAGAGCAAATGCCATTAAAACTTATTTGATATCAAAAGGTATTGCCGGCGAAAGAATCAAGATCAAATCATCGGGTGATACTGACCCAATAGCAGATAATGCAACACCTGAGGGGCGCAAAAAAAACAGGCGCACGGAAATCGAAATTCAGGATAAACAATAATTTATTAAAAATAAAACCATATGTGGGAGACTTGTTTGAAGCACAGTACAGAAATATTAACCCTGATTCTCGGAAGCGGAATCTTAGGGTACTTATTCAGCAAATGGTTTGGCCCTTCTCCTGAGGATGACCGCATGCGCGCGGAATACGAAAACCAGATAAATTCGATTAACACCAGGCTTAGAAATCAGGATGCAGAATTAAAAAATGCCCATAGTGTACAGAGTTCCTGGGCAGCCGAAAAAACAGGACTTTTGGCCAAAATCGATGATCTGTCTGCAGCATTGGCTGACTCAAAAAATGTATTCACCGGATATGTGTCTCCTGCCGAATACCAGGCGCTGCAATCCCGTTTTGACCAAGACATGAAATTGGCAGTTGAACAATTTGAAGCCCTCTCAAATGAAAAGTCCAACTTACAAAAAGCACTTTCCAATTTGGAAACCAAAGCTCACAATACTGCATTAAATTTTGAAGTCAAATTAAAAGAACTGGAATCCCAACTTCAGGCTGCAATCAACGACAAGGCAAATCTTGAAGCTAGAGCAGCCATTGATATTGAATCTAAATCAAAACAGTTAATGGATTTGCAAAATAGATTTGCTGAAACAACCTCCAAATCAAGTGAGGTCAATAATGAGGTAGATGCATACAAGTCTTCCATTGAAAACTTAAAACAGGCTCTGCTTGGTGCCGAGGATCAATTAGCGAGCAGGGATAAGGAATACTTGTCTAAACTCTTTCAAGCAGAAACTGACTTGAATATTGCAAATAAAGCCCTGACCGAAGTAACCGCCAAATTAAATCAGACCGGTGAAACCCATCTGGCAGAATTGGCTAAATTTAATGAAGTGAATGCCAGGGTACATCAATTGGAAAACGAGCTAAGTCAGTCACGAGTGCAGGCTCAAATCCAAAAAGAAAAAAATGCCGAACTGGAAAAGATTTCTGCTGCCCTCATGGAATCAGATCGTAAAGTAAAAGAATGGGAAGCAAGATGGAGAGAAGTCTCCACCGAGGCTGATCAATTTAAAGTAGCCCATGCTAATCAAATTCGGGTACAGGAAACCTTGCTGGAAAGTCTTAATCTATCAGAAGCAAGACTAAAGGAGTCAGCGATTGACAGGGACCGCCTGGTGCAGGAATGGGAAACCAAATGGAAAGAGATTACTATTGAAGCCAATCAGTTAAAGGAGAGTCAATCTGAATGGATAAACGAGCGCGATAGTTTAAATCAAAATCTTCTGCAATTAGAAGCACAACTCCAAACTTCTCAAACCGAAAAAAATCAATTGGTACAAGAATGGAAAACCAAATTGAATGAAATTACAGTTGAAGCCAATCAGTTAAAACTGAGTCAATCTGAATGGTTAAACGAGCGCGATAATTTAAATCAAAATCTTCTGCAATTAGAGGCACAACTCCAGACTTCTCAAACCGAAAAAAATCAATTGGTACAAGAATGGGAAACCAAATGGAATGAGATTACTAATGAATCCAATCAGTTAAAACTGAGTCAATCTGAATGGTTAAACGAGCGCGATAGTTTAAATCAAAATCTTCAGCAATTAGAAGCACTACTCCAAACTTCTCAAAACGAAAAAAATCAATTGGTACAAGAATGGGAAACCAAATGGAATGAGATTACAATTGAAGCCAATCAATTAAAACTGAGTCAATCTGAATGGTTAAACGAGCGCGATAATTTAAATCAAAATCTTCTGCAATTAGAGGCACAACTCCAGACTTCTCAAACCGAAAAAAATCAATTGGTACAAGAATGGGAAACCAAATGGAATGAGATTACTAATGAATCCAATCAGTTAAAAACGGTTGAAGCTGATCTGAGATCCGAACGCGATGCATTAAAACAAAATCTTATTCAATTAGAAGTACAACTTCAAACCTTCCGGGACGAAAAGAATCAAATAGAGAAAGATTCCGAAGCAAAATGGAAAGAACTTGACGGGCAAACAGAAGAAGTTAAACTTGCCCTGGCGAATGCATTAAAAGAACGCGATGGCCTTAGACAAAGAATTAACCAATTGGAATCCGAAATCATAAGCGCAACACATCAAATAGAACAAATACGAGAATCAAATGATACAGAATGGAATGAAAGAATATCAGAGTTGAATTCAAAATTGGAACAGGTCGGCAAGGAGTCGCACCATTGGCAGATTCAATCTGAGTCCCTCCAGGCAGAAATGGAACATCAGAAAACTTACGTACAAGAAGCCAATGTCAAACTTATTGAAACGAATAAACAGTATGAAGCACAACTCAATACTGCTGAAGGATTGTCTTATCGAATCAACGAACTGGAAAATCTGATTCAAATCAGGGAAAATGAATTATCGGTTATTCACAATCAGCTTGCTGAAGCCAGGGAGAAAGTGAATTCAATTCAATCTGCTGAAGCAAATGCAATTCAGCAGTTAGCAGAAATGGAAAACCGGTACCGGGATATTACCAATAGATTCAATATGGTGCAGGCGCATCTCTCAGACCTGCAAAAATCAGCCAATTCATCAGCCCAGCAAGTAATGGACCTGGAAACCAGAAATAAAGAATTAAATGACAAAGCAAATTCATTGCAACAGGAATTGACAGAAGCACATAAAGCGAATGATACCGGAAACAGACATTTAAATGGAGTAGAAGCTCAGAATAAGGAACTCCTGATACAACTTGAGAATTTGAATAAACAGATTGAAGATCACAAAGCATCGGAGCACACGGCCAAACAAATCCAGGAAGCCACAGACAATAAATACAAGGAACTCGCTTCAAAATTCAACACCGTACAGCTGCAATTAGCTGACGAGTTGCGATCAAAATCCCACCTGGAAGAAACAATCGCAAAAAAAATGGACGATATTAACCATAAACATCAGACTGAACTGATGATATGGCAAAAAAAGATAATCGATTTGGAAAAAGACTTTTCACAAAAAGAATCAATATATAAATCTCAAATCACCCAACTGGAATCGATCCCACCTGAAATCATAGAGAAAATAATAGAAGTCCCCAAAATTGTAGAAAAATTAGTAGAGGTCCCGAAAATAGTAGAGAAAATAGTAACCGTTGAAAAAATAGTCAATCTACCTTCACTTGCCCCTAACCCAAAGGTGGAAGTACCCGCAATTGCTCCCGTTGTCAAAAAACCTGCTAAAATAGTTTTATCCAAACCTACCAAAGCAGTCTCTATTGCAGAATCACCTGCAGGGGACAGTAAATCAAAAGCGGAGATTGCTGTACCATCTACCGATTGGAAATCCGTTTCTGCCAGATTTGGTAAAAAAATCAAATCCGATGATCATGTTATTTTAGAAGGAATAGGACCTAAGATCAATTCCTTGCTCAAAAAATCCAAAATTACCACCTGGCTTCAATTGGCTGAGAGTTCTGTTCAGGATATTCAAAAGATCCTGGATAAGGGAGGTAACAAATTCTCCTTAGCTGACCCCACTTCCTGGCCAAAACAAGCAAGACTTGCAGCCCTGGGTAAATGGGACGAATTAAAAAAATTCCAACTTGAATTAATTGAAAATAGAAAACTAAAAACCAAACCAACAACTAAAGTATCGGACATTAAAGCAACTACCAAGACAGCAAAACAAAAAATAAAAGCCGAAATCAAGCCTGTTGTGAAACCAGCAGCTAAACCAGTTGTAAAACCTGTTCTTAAAACGACAACCAAACCAATTGCAAAAGAGGTTCCAAAACAGGAGAAGTCTTTATCGAAACCTTCACCCAAATCTGGAGCAATAAAAAATAAACCTTTAGACATCACAAAAGGTGCTGTAGTCTTAGGAAAAAAGTTTAAAGTAGATGATTTGAAAATAATTGAAGGGATAGGGCCTAAAATCGATAGTTTATTAAAAAAGGCAGGTATTAAAACCTGGAAAAAAATGGCTCAGACCGATACTAAATCCCTTCAGAAAATTCTGGATAAAGCTGGAACTAATTTTGTGCTTGCTGATCCTAAAACCTGGCCTAAACAAGCGGGATTGGCAGCAGACGGTGCCTGGGAAAAATTGAAGAAAATGCAGGCTGGGCTTAAATGAGGTGGTAACTCTTTACCAATACCGAAGTCAAAACGTACCATTTAAATTTTGATCTGATGAGGATCTTGTGTATAAACATTTGCATTTTAATTTTTCTTTGTTAAATACAAAAGCCCGTGACTTTTCACAGGCTTTCATGAAAAAAACGAATTTTACAATTAAAACCAAAACTTACACAAGTCAAATATATATCATATTAATAATATTTTATATATGTAAATACCTTTTTTTTAAAAGATTTTATACATTTTTATTATTTAATATGTATATATATTATTATTCAGTAATATATATATTATTAAATATTAATATTTATTTATAATTAAAATTTATTGTTTTATATATTATAATTAAATGTAATATGTATATATTTGACACTTCAAACTACTTAGTTTTAGTTTAAAAATGGGAGAGCCGGTGTTAGCATCGGCTTTTTTATTTAATTGGGCTTGGTTTTCACAAGGTTATTTGTCCAGTTTGCTACAGTTTGCTTAGCATATTCTCTCTTATTCATATCTTTCAAGCTGAAATCTTTATTATTTATATGCCATTATTATTTTATACCATTATTTCGGTTTTAGTTACTGCAATCGCACTTTATTTTCTCATCAGAGTATTAAAATCAAAAGCACTCAGTGCTTCCACCAATGGCTGGGGCTCAAAATTGGGCATCGTATTGGCAATGGCAGGCAATGCAGTTGGTTTAGGAAATTTTTTGCGTTTTCCGGTGCAGGCAATAAATAATGGAGGTGGTGCATTCATCATTCCGTACCTGGTTTGCTTTCTGCTCATCGGGGTACCTCTGTTATTCGTAGAGTGGTCTATGGGTCGGTTTGCAGGAATTGGTTACCCGGGCCGTCCACATGGCGATCATAATGTCCCATTTATGTTACAGCGTTTTTCCAGTATGAAATGGGTAAAATATTTTGGTGGTTTGGGACTTTTTATTAATGTGGCGGTAGCCGGGTATTATTGTTATATTGAATCCTGGACCCTGGGCTATATTTACCACTCCGTTGTCGGAACCTTTAGTTCAATGGACCAGGCTGCTATAAGCCAGTATTTTGAAGATTATACCACTTCCTATTCCGGCAAAGGTGGCTTTGCTTATGAAGCCATCATTTTTTATATTCTTTGCCTGATATGCAATATTTATTTTTTATCTAAAGGTGTGAAAGGAGGTATAGAAAAA
>CAYNIG010000035.1:0-26354 GCA_964396995.1 uncultured Saprospiraceae bacterium
ACGTAGGTATGTTAATCAATTTAAATTTAGTACTATGTTTAAATCTTTTAAATTCAAGCTGAGTCTTAATATCCGTAAGACTCTTTATTATTTGCTCTTGAGTGCACTCTGCATTCATACGTATGCCAGCAGTCATAGAGAAGCTCCTCTCATTGCAAATGACCCGTTGGCGGACAATACCGATCTGTATGCTTTTAGAAGCCCTGACAATCCCAATACCATTACCATAATTGCAAACTACATACCCGGGGAATTTCCCTTCGGCGGGCCAAACTATTATACATTTGGTGAAAACATCAGGTATGAAATCCATATAGACAACGATGCGTCCAGGCCGGGTGATGAAATTATTTACCGTTTTGAATTTAAAAGAATAAATGAAGACCCCAGCACTTTTTTTAATATCCGCTTAGGTAAGCAAAACATCAAAGCTACCTATACCATGAGCAGATCCGTGGATGGTGGTAAATCATTTGCAGTAATTGTTAATAATGGTATCGTACCACCAAATAATATAGGGGCAAGATCCATAAGCTCACCGGTAGGGTTAAATACAACCTATGATCAATTGGTATCTGCTGCTATCATGAATACAGCAAATGGTGAAAAAGTATTTTGTGGACCGGTGGATGATCCTTTTTATGTTGACCTGGGAGGCATATTTGATTTGGGTAATTCACCCAGGCAGGATAAGAAAAACAGGGATGGCATAGGCAAGCTAAACGTACATACCATTGCAATTCAGATTCCGATATCCATGCTTTTAAAACCCGGAGTAAATGCTACTCCATCATCAATTCTAGATCCCAATTTTGTAATTGGAGTTTGGGCCAGCGCAAGCAGAAAATCCATTCGCACACTCGGAACAGGTGGTGATGCCCCCTCGTATTCAGGTGACTGGGTCCAGGTTTCAAGATTGGGCATGCCTTTGACTAACGAAGCTGTAATTCCAATCAGTGCAAAAGACCGATGGAATGCCAGCACTCCGTATGACGACAAAGAGTTTTATAAATATTTCTATAATCCTGAATTGGCACTGTATATGGATGACGAAAAATTTGGTGGTGCTGTACCTTCCTTTTCTCCTTTGAGAATTCAACGTAAAAGTCTTGGATCGTTTGATTTTGGTTTTGGCAAGGATGGCTTATATGGTCTTAAGGGAAATGCAGCTCTCAATGGTACAGCATTAGATGATCAGGTTTTCGGTACCTTATTATTACCTGCGGCCGGAAGTGCACGATCGGTGGATTTATGGCCTATATTTCATACTGGTGTTCCCAATGTAATACCTTATCAGCTTGCAACAGGTAAAAATGGAAATCCACTGGCAGCCGGAAAGCCATTTATCCACAATTTTCTGCCCAATGGCGGGGACATGCTCAGATTAAATATGGCTACTCCGGTAACGCCGCGAAACGACCCCAGTTTTAGTTCATTAGGAATTATAGCCGCCGCGGTGGCAGGGCTCACGGATGCCGCTTTCAATACGACTACCGATATTCAATCTATACCCAATATGGATGGATTTCCCAATGGCAGAAGATTGGAAGATGATGTAACCCGCATTGAATTACAGGCAGTCGGAGGTATTGCTTTAGCAGCGATAGGCCTTTGGTATGATGACTACAAACCAGGAGATGCAAACCCGGTGACTCCCAATCTGGTAAATGTCCTTACCTATTCTACTGGTGTTGAAAAAAATGATAAACCATTTAAAAATTCTTTTCCTTATGTAGCTAATCCATGGGGAGGGCAGGAATAATTCAACAATTAAATTGGGAATTCCATTTGAAATTATTTCCAGTACATAATATTTATCAAAAATAAAAAAAACAGAAATGAAAAATAAATTCTTATTCATGGCTTTCATGATATGGAGTGTTGCTCTTACTGCCTCTTCACATAGAGAAGCTCCTATGATAGCTGACGATCCATTGGCGGACAATACGGATCTATATGCTTTCAGATCTCAGGGTAATAAACTGACCATCATCGCTACGTATGTACCGGGTCAATTGCCCCAGGGAGGACCAAATTATTATAATTTTGGTACCGATGTAAGATATGAGATTCATATCGATAATAATACAGAAACTCCGTATGATGATATCATCTACCGGTTTCGATTTTACAGAGTAGATGAAGATCCCAGTACTTTTTTCAATATCAGGTTAGGAAAACAAAATTTGAGATTATACTACGATGTATTTAAAAGTACAGACGGAGGTAAATTATTTAATCGGATATTTTCAGGTGGTGCCGTGACCCCGCCCAATATTGGTGAAAGATCCATTAATTCCCCCATCGGTCTCAATAAATCATATAAGGATATTGTATTTAATTCAACAAGAAGAGCAAAAACAGGAGAGTCCTTTTATATCGGACATGCTGATGATCCTTTCTTTGTAGACCTGGGAGGCATTTTTGATCTTGGTGATAGTCCCCGTCAATCCGGTAAAAACCTGGACAATCTGGCCTGCAAAAATGTTAGTGCTATCTGTATTGAAATACCCATTTCAAATGTGATAAATTGGAGGGCACCGAAAACTCCTGTATCTATTTTAGATCCCAATTATGTAGTTGGAATTTGGGCCAATGCCAGTCGGCAAAAAATACAAACATTTTCAAAAGAAGGTATTTCAAATTCCGGAGAGTGGGTGCAAGTATCGAGGTTGGGTATGCCATTGACCAATGAAGCGGTGATTCCGATAGGTAAAAAAGATCGTTGGAATGCTCTTACTCCTTACGAGGATAAAGAGTTTTATGAGTATTTCTACAATCCGGAACTGGGACTTTATATGGATGATAGTTTATTTGGCGGAGCAGTGCCTTCATTTAAGAATCTTAGAATACAGAGAAAAAGCCTGGGGGCCTTTGATTTTGGAAACGGCAAAGATGGATTATTCGGATTGAAAGGCAATGCTGCTTTAGATGGAACAGCACTGGATGACAAAGTGTTTGGTACATTATTATTGCCTGGTAATGGTATGCCCCGATCTGCCGATTTATGGCCCATATTTCATACTGGTGTACCCAATGTGATTCCATACCAATTAGCAACCGGTAAAAATGGTAATCCATTGGCGGCGGGGAAACCCTTTATCAATAATTTTTTACCCAATGGTGGCGATATGCTTAGAATTAATTTGGCCGTACCGATGACCCCACGCAATAGTCCTGAGTTTAGTTCATTAGGTATTATAGCTGCCGCAGTATCCGGCCTTACTGATCCAAAATATACTCAGAATGCAGACCTGGAATGGATACCGAATATGGATGGATTTCCCAATGGCAGAAGGTTGGAAGATGATGTAACACGCATAGAACTGATGGCTGTTTCCGGGGTGGCATTAGCCGCAATTGGCCTATGGTATGATGATTTTGTTGCAGGTGGTAGTCCTGTTACCCAGCAATTACTCAATGTTTTATCTTATTCCACAGGAGTTGAAAAAAATGATGCTGGATTCAGAGAAGTATTTCCTTTCGTCGCCCTTCCATGGGCTGGAGATAGCCAATGTGGCGGAGAATTGGTAAATTTTGTTTCCGCTTCACCAGAGATGAGGGGTTCTTTTCTTGGTATTGGATCAAATAAAGCAAATACCGGCAACCTCAATTTATCTGTGAATCCATATCCAAATCCATTTACTGAAAAATTGAATATCAATATTACACTCGGGCAATCCGGCAGATATCGTATTGAGGCATATGATTTATCGGGTAGGGTGGTAGACAGGATATTTAATGGAAATCTGAATGAAGGGAATCATCTCATTGAATGGAATAATGCCTCAAGACAATCAACCGGTCATTATTTTATCAAAGTAGCAGATGAGACCAATAAAAAATACGAAGTCATAAAAATCAATAAAATCTAGATTTAACGATGATCTGATACAGTGAACCCACTATTGTACTTACTCCGGGTCCCCTGATAGAAATATCGGGGGGCTTTTTAAAAAATCAATCAATTTTAAAATCCTATACAATTAAATTAATATGAAAAAAACAATCAACCTGATACTAGTTTTATGTATTGTCATTTCATCTTGTAAAAACATAAATACACCAAAAGACATCAGCAGTACCTATTCTTTACTTGAAAGAAAAGAATCTCTGAAGAATGGCAAAGAATGGGAAAATGTTCATAACCTGTATACACGGTACACAGATCAATTAAGGAAAAAGCCTAACGATTCCAAAGTATTAATTGACCTTGCTGAACTCTTTATGATGGAAGCCAGAGTTACGGGAGAGCATGGACATTATTATTCCAATGCGTTGCATCTGCTGGAAGATGCTCGGCAATTTGCCAAGGGAAATAAAGATTTAGAATTCAGGTCGCTATCTGACCGGGCTTCTGTATTATTGTCATTGCATCAATTTGGAAAAGCAAAAGAATCTGCCGAGGAAGCAATCAAACTCAATCCATATAATGCACAGGTGTATGGAGCGCTGGTCGACGCTAATGTAGAATTGGGTAATTATAAAGAGGCCGTGTCCAAAGCAGACAAAATGGTATCTATTCGACCAGATCTCAGATCCTACTCACGCATATCCTATTTGAGAGAGTTATTTGGTGACCTCCCTGGTGCAATAGAAGCCATGAATCAAGCCGTAGAAGCAGGATATCCCGGATACGAAGAAACAGCCTGGACTAGATTACAATTAGGAGAATTGTATAAAAAAACGGGAAATACAGAAGCTGCAATAAATCAATACCAAATTATTCTAAGTCAAAGACCCAACTATGCTTTTGCTGTGGCGGCACTGGCTGAAATAGAAATGGAAAAAAGAAATTATGAGCAATCAGAAAAATTAGTGGATGAGGCTATTGCTTTAATGCCTGAAGTGGGATTTTATATCACCAAAGCGAAACTGATGGAACTAAAAGGCAAAAAAGAAGAATCTCTGGCCATAGCCAGGGAAGTGCTGGCCATGCTGAAAGACGATGAAGCATCAGGTCATAAAATGGATCTCACGTATGCACAGGTATATGCTGAATTATTCAATGATTACGATCAGGCAATAAAACACGCTATGAAGGAATACAATACCAGACCTAAAAACACGGAGGTTAATAAATTCCTTGTAGATACCTATACCAAAATGGGGAATATGGCCAAGGCTGATATGTTTAAAGTTAATACAACCATTGAAAAAATATAACCTATAAAACTCAAATTCAATTGTATTTTTAGGGTTTTTAATTGATGAAGGGCTGTGGTAAAGCAGCCCTTTTTAAATTAAACATTTGAATCTATTTTTGAATTTAGCACGTAAATAAAACATGAAATCAGGAATTCAAAAAATAAGTTTGCTCGTAGTGTGTATAAGTTTAATTTATACTACATCACTTTTTACCCAGACGATGAAAATAAAAGTGGTCGATGATCAAAATCTGCCGCTTGTAGGAGCTATCGTAAAATCAGAATATCAGGTCTCCACCACCGATCAAAATGGTGAATTCGAATACAAAATACGTTCAGTTGACAGTTTTCGGATCCAATTTCTGGGATTTAAAGAAAAGATACAGCATGTTGACCAGGATTTTTTACAAGCACCTGTAATCCGGATGGAAACATTACCTTTTGATCTCAGCCAGGTAAATGTTATGCATACCAATAAATCTACCAGCGTGATTACCAATATCGACCTAATGGTGAGACCAGTGTCCTCGTCCCAGGAGATATTAAGATCCGTCCCCGGATTGTTTATAGGTCAGCATGCCGGTGGGGGTAAAGCCGAGCAATTGTTTCTGCGCGGATTTGACATAGATCACGGTACAGATGTAAGTGTAAATTTCGAAGGTATGCCCGTCAACATGACATCTCACGCGCATGGCCAGGGATATGCGGATTTACATTTTATTATTCCTGAAGTGGTAGAGAACATCAATTTTGGAAAAGGACCTTATTATGCTGATAAAGGAAATTTTACGACCGCCGCTTATGTTGATTTTAAAATTAAAGAAATATTTGACCAATCAGGTATTACCCTGGAGGCAGGACAATACAATTCATTCAGAGGCGCTGCCTTTATTAATCTCATAAACACAGCCAAAACTAAAAGTTATATAGCCTCCGAGTACAATCTAAGCGACGGATGGTTTGACTCACCCCAGGACTTTAATCGATTCAATGTAATGGGCAGAGTACAGCACGATCTAAACAAGAAAAATAAACTCAGCCTTTTGATTTCCCAATTTTCAAGCAAATGGAATGCCTCAGGCCAGGTACCCAGCCGGGCTATTGAATCAGGCCTGATTACCAGGTTTGGTTCCATCGATAATACGGAAGGAGGCAATACGGACAGACAAAATCTGATAATTAAATTAGATTCAAAATTAGGGGAAGGCAAATTTTTCAGCCAGAATGCTTATATCAGTCGCTATGATTTTAATTTATTTTCAAACTTCACGTTTTTCCTCAATGATCCCATTAATGGAGATCAGATCAGACAAAAAGAACAAAGGACAGTAAGTGGTTATCAGGCTGCATTTAACAGGAAAAAATATTATAATGATATATCAGTGGAATGGAAAGCAGCGGTTGGATTCAGAAATGACAATATCAATGAAAATCAACTTGCGCATACAAAATCACGCATTGAAGTGTTGGAAAACTACAGGCTTGGTGATATAGACGAAACGAATGTATTCTCATTCGGCGAATTAGACATTGATCTGGGTAAATTATTAATAAACTCCGGCCTCAGAATAGATGCATTTCGTTTCCGATACCAGGATCGCTTAATGGCGAATAAATTCAAAAATCAAAAAACACATCTTTCCCCTAAATTGAATTTGGTATACCAGGCTTCGAATGCTCTTCAATATTACCTGAAGACCGGTATAGGATTTCATTCAAATGATGCCAGGGTTGTTTTGGAATCCAATGCAAATAAGACCTTACCTTCTGCTACTGGTATGGATCTTGGAGTAATCGTTAAACCATGGTCCAATTTAGTAATCAATTCAGCGGTTTGGATATTAGATCTGGAGCAGGAATTTGTATATGTAGGTGATGAAGGGATTATAGAACCGTCCGGTAAAACAAGAAGGGTAGGAGCAGACTTTAGCCTGCGATACCAGCCTTTTAATTGGTTGTTTTTTAATCTGGATTACAATCATTCGATAGGCAGGAATAAAGGACAAAAAGAAAACAAATACATTCCGTTGGCCCCTTTGGCCGCCAGTGTGGGTTCTCTGACTGTAAAACAAAAAAATTGGAATGCCTCTTTGAGCACAAGATATCTGTCTGACCGCCCTGCCAATGAAGACAATACACTTAAAGCCAAAGGATATACGGTGACTGATTTAAGCATGTCTTATTCCTATAAAAACCTGCGATTTCATTCCAGAATTGAAAACGTATTAAATGTACAATGGAATGAAACCCAGTTTGCCACTTTGACCAGGTTGAAAAATGAAATAAATCCGGTAGAGGAAATTCATTTTACCCCCGGTACACCTTTTTTCTTCAAAGCAGGAATTACCTATTCATTTTAAATACAATGCTGAACACGGGAGAAAATAAAGAGGAAAATATCCTTAGTTTACTGCTGGATGGCGATGAAATGGGCTTGCGTCTGCTCTACAGGAATTACAAAGAGTCTATATACGGTATTATTTTAAATATAGTAAAATCAGAAAACCATGCGGAAGAAGTTTTGAATGATGTCTTCCTCAAATTTTTCAATAATATCAAAAAATATGATTCCACCAAAAGCAGATTATTCACGTGGATGGCCAGAATAGCAAGAAATGCAGCTATAGATAAAATAAGGACGGTAGACTTTAAGAGCTCCTTAAAATCGTATGAGATTTCGAATCCTGTTGCTCAAAACCTTCAATATCATCATGAGCACATCGATCATTCTGCAATTGCAGCGATTTTACAGGCTCTGGATGTGGATCAAAAAAGGATGATAGAAATGGTTTACCTGCTGGGATATACACAACAGGAATGCAGTGATGAATTAAATATTCCTCTGGGTACAGTTAAAACCAATATACGGCGGGGACTCATGAAATTGAGATCGGTTATGGGAAACGATATAAATGCTTTTATATCCTGGATTATCATTGTTTTAATTTATTTTATCTTTAATAAATAAGCAAAGTGGATATAAAATCATACATAGAATCAGGAATACTGGAACAATATGTGATAGGCACTTTGTCCCCGTCAGAAATGGCTGAAGTAGAAAAAAACATCATTCTCTACCCTGAAATTGCTAACGAAATAAAAGCCATTGAAATCACGCTCGAAGCCTATGCAAGACATCAGGGTGTGCCCCCCAAACTCACAGAAGAAAAACTGATAGAAAATCTTCACAATAGTAAAATAAAACCACCCAAATCGACTGATACCAAATCGGGTAGGAATTGGCTAAACTTGCTTGGATGGCTTTTCACTCTGGCACTATTCTCTTATTTGCTTTATTCTGAAAGCGGCAAATCAAAACTGAACACTATCAACAGACAAAATCAATTGATAATCGACAGCATTAGAATCGCCTGTAATGAAACCGCCACTCAAAATGAAATCCTCAATCACAAAATTCAATTATTAAACGATCCCAAGTCAAAGTTTTTATTATTAGCCGGTACCAACCTCAGCCCTAATTCATTTGCATCGGTAATCATAGATAGCGCAAACAATAAATTGTTTTTTGATTTTGCTGGCTTGCCAAAGCCACCCGCCGGAAAACAGTTCCAACTTTGGGTAATCAAGGGAGGCCTGCCGATAGATATGGGAGTGATAAATAATGATTACATAGGAATTATAAATAATCTTGAAAAAGAATTTATTGCGGAGGCTCAGGCTTTTGCATTAACTCTGGAAGACGAAGGGGGTAAGCCAAGTCCTACTTTGGAACAGATGTATGTGATCGGCAGCTTATAATACCATTCCATGAAATTATATTAATCCTGCCGTAGATTAGGCCTAAGCCTGTTAAAAAAAATACAGTTCCCTCACGATATTTTCCTCCACCCCGGATCTTCTTTTTCCTTTTCTATCAAATGCTTTTTCAATAATTCATTGGCAGGATGGATTAATTCCGGATCGCGCTCCAGTATTCTCTGCACGATCGATTGCACTTGTTGTAATAAAGTCACATCATGGGCAAGATTGACAAGGTTAAAATCCACACTGCCGCTTTGTTGCGTACCTTCGATATCTCCTGGTCCACGAAGTTCCAGATCCACCTCAGCTATTTTAAAGCCATCGGTAGTTTCGCACATCGTTAGTATACGCGTCCGGGCTTGTTCGGATAGTTTAAAACCGGTCATCAGCACACAATACGATTGATCCGCACCTCTGCCCACTCTCCCCCGCAGCTGATGCAATTGTGATAATCCGAATCGCTCCGCATTTTCTATGATCATAACACTTGCGTTGGGTACATCTACTCCCACTTCAATTACCGTCGTTGCTACCAGGATTTGAGTTTTGCCTTCAGCAAATTGTTTCATCTCCAGATCTTTATCGGCTGGTTTCATGCGACCATGCAGTATACTCATCTGGTACCTGGGTCTTGGAAAATGCTGCAACAGATATTCATATCCATTGTTCAGATCTATCAGATCGAGTTTTTCTGACTCATCTATCAGTGGATACACTACATAGATTTGCCTTCCTTGTTCTATTTGCGATCGCATAAATTGAATCAATTGAGGTCTGCTTCGCTCATAGTAATGAGTAGTCTTGATTGGTTTCCTTCCTGGCGGCAATTCATCGATTATACTTACATCCAGATCACCATAAAAGACGAGGCTAAGTGTGCGCGGGATGGGCGTAGCAGTCATGATCAAAATATGCGGGGCGACTACATTGTTTTTTTGCCATAGGTTTGCCCGTTGAGCCACACCAAATCGGTGTTGTTCATCGATCACAGCTAATCCCAGGTTTTTAAACTTTACCGGATCTTCCAATAAAGCATGTGTGCCGATGAGTATTTTTATTTCTCCATCGAAAGTGTGTTTTAATATTTCTTTTCGTTTATTCCCTTTTATACTACCTGTGAGCAAGGCTATGGGCAATCCTAAGCCATGTAACATTTTAGTTAGGGAAGCAAAATGCTGTTGAGCTAATATTTCAGTAGGCGCCATGATGCATGCCTGGTAATCGTTATCAATTGCTATCAACATCACCATCAATGCCACTATCGTTTTTCCCGCTCCTACATCGCCTTGCAATAGCCTGTTCATTTGTATACCGGATGCAGTATCTGCACGTATTTCCCGGATCACTTTTTTTTGAGCACCGGTGAGCTCAAATCGCAATTTGGTATGATAAAAATCATTGAAAAAATGCCCAACTGCTTTGAATACAGGCCCCGGCACATGCTTTTTCCTAAACACTTTGGATGAAAGCATTTTTAATTGCTGAAAAAAAAGCTCTTCAAACTTGATGCGATGGATAGCTGCATCCAATTCTTGTTGTGTGGAGGGCAGGTGTATCCATTTTAAAGAATCAAACCGGGAGCAAAGCTTTGACATCTGTACTAAATACGAGGGCAGTATTTCCGGCAGATATGCTTCACTTAGTTTTTCAAATAAATAAGCAATGCATTTTCGCCTTGCCTTCGAATCAAAGCCTTTTGCATTGAGTTTTTCAGTACTGCTGTATACCGGCTCTATTCCGGGTTGTTTTTTGATCTCACTTACCAGTTCCATTTCCGGATGAGCCATGGTAAATTTAAAACCGGAATACGTGACTTTGCCGTACATCAGGTACTCTTCGCCGGGTTTTAAGATATTTTCAAGCCACGATGCTCCCTGAAACCAGATCAGTGATAAACTACCTGTATCATCACTGATAGCGGCTGATATTCTTTTTTGGAATTTTGGTCCGGAAATAGTAAGCCTGCTTAGTTTTCCTTTTACCTGGACCGGGTTCCCATCATCTCTGATATTTTTAATAGGCGTGATTACCGAACGATCAAGGTATCTGAATGGATAAGCAAATAATAAATCTCTAAAGGTGAAAATACTAAGCTCTGTTTTCAGCAAATCGGCTTTGGCAGGACCTATACCCTTGATATATTCTACAGGACTATCTAAGAAATCTTTTTGCTTATTCAATAGGATTCAAAAATACGGAATGTATTGAGGAAATATTAATTAGCATTGACAGTCAGATACAATGATTTGCCCATACACGTATTGAATAAGACACAATCCTAATTTATCGCCCCTTCACTTACGCAATCGAACTGTAATTCGGAGCTTCCTTTGTAATCGTAATATGATGCGGATGACTTTCATGTATACCTGCTGAAGATATCCGTACAAATTTAGATTTCTGCAAATCCTTGATCGTAGCGGCACCACAGTATCCCATGCCGGCTCTCAGGCCACCAATATTCTGTACCATCACCTCAGAGAGCATTCCTTTGTAGGGTACCCTGCCCTCTATGCCTTCCGGTACTAATTTTTTGATATCGTCTTCTGCATCCTGGAAATACCGGTCTTTTGATCCTAATTGCATTGCTCCAAGTGATCCCATCCCACGATAGGTTTTAAATTTTCTTCCTTCGTAAAGTATAGTTTCACCTGGTGCTTCTTCCACACCGGCAAATAATCCGCCTGCCATGATACACGCTGCACCGGCAGCTAAGGCTTTTACAATATCACCTGTAAATCGGATTCCACCATCCCCAATTACGGGTACTCCGGTTGATTTTATTCCTGCTACAGAATGCATTATCGCAGATAGTTGTGGTACGCCAACACCGGCAACCACTCGCGTAGTACATATACTTCCGGGTCCTACTCCCACTTTTACGCCATTTACACCGGCATCTACCAATGCTTTTGCACCTTCAGCCGTAGCGACATTACCCCCAATTATTTCCAGGTTTTTATGTCTTTCCCGAATGGATTTTATAGCGTCCAATACTCCTTTGGAATGACCATGTGCCGTATCGACACATACTACATCTACACCCACATGCATCAGGGCATCTACCCGGTCATGTAATTCTGCATTTACGCCTACAGCAGCTCCAACTACCAATCGCCCTAAGGTGTCTTTACACGAAATAGGATAATCTTCTAATCGCATGATATCCTTATAGGTGATCAGTCCTATCAGTTTATTATGATCATCTACTACGGGCAGTTTTTCTACTTTATAGTGCTGTAATATGTTTTTCGCATTTTCCAGTTTGGTACCCTTTGGAGCAGTGACCAGTTTGTCTTTGGTCATAATCTCTACTATGGGCCTGTTCATATTGGTTTCAAATCGAAGATCCCGATTGGTCAGTATACCAATCAAATGATGTTGAGCGTCTATTATGGGTATGCCACCAATGCCGTATTTGTCCATAATCTGTCGGGCATCTCTGACTTTGGCATCACTATGAAGCGTAATGGGGTCAATGATCATACCACTCTCAGATCGTTTCACTGAGCGTACCTGATCTGCCTGAGCTTCGATGGGCATATTTTTATGAATGATACCTATGCCCCCTTCCCGTGCAATGGCAATAGCCAGTTTTTTCTCGGTGACCGTATCCATAGCGGCCGATACTATCGGAGCATTTAGAGTAATACCGGTTGTAAGCTGAGTCTGTATATTGACTTCCCTGGGTAATACTTCTGAAAAAGATGGAACTAACAGAACATCATCGAAGGTAAACATCTCTTCAATGACAGGAATTGAATGGTTGTTTAGATTTTCCATGTGCAAAAATAAGGGGTTTTTGCGAGATTTCAATCATGAAGAATAGGTCAGGTGTATGACGAAATACAGGAAATTTGCAAATGTGGGGATCGATAATTATAAAGAAGATGAACAAAGAAGAATGAATTCAGTCCATCCTAAAGACAGCAGAAACAGAGATTCGACAATGGGTAGAAGGTGATTTACCATATAGAATCCTTTTTTGCCCGTCCTGAAAAGGCTTTGTTTTACAACCAAGATCAAATTAATATCATTAATTTGATCCTGGGAGAAAGCACAATTGATCAATAGCCCTGCAATGGCGAAGTTTCTTAATTTCTGAATTGCGCAAAAGAATTCAGTCCATCCTAAAGACAGCAGAAAAAGAGATTCGACAATGGGTTGAAGAAGGATTTACCATAAAGAATCCTTTAGGAATTTACCATATAGAATCCTTTTTTGCCCGCCCTGAAAAGGTTTAGTTTTACAAAATCCGCAAAAGAATTCAGTCCATCCTAAATACAACAGAAAAAGAGATTCGACAATGGGTTGAAGAAGGATTTACCATAAAGAATCCTTTTTTGCCCGCCCTGAAAGGGCTTAGTTTTAAAGCCAAGATCAAATTAAGATCATTAATTTGATCTTGGGAAAAAGTAAAATTGATCAATAGCCCTGCAAGGGCTTAGTTTTTTTTAGTTTTTTTAATTTCTGAATTGCGCACCGATTGACATAGTAAAAATACCGGAAGCGCTAAAAGACCTAACTGGACAAATCGACTCAAGTATAGAAATCCTGATCGCACTGGCAGCTTAAAACTTGCAATAGGTCATTCAACCCTGAGTTCAGGGATTTAAAAGACTGTCATTTGGAAAACTGATTGGGAATTACAATTAATGCATTTTTGCCATTACCCATGTCTTTGCAATATTTAATTGCTGGTCAAGGGTGAGGTTGGTATTGTCCAATACCATTGCATCCGGAGCTTTCATTAATGGTGAATCACTTCGTGTGCTGTCTATATGATCCCTCATTTTCAGATTTTCAAGTACTTCCTGCCTGCTGATGTCAATTCCTTTTGACCTTAGTTCGAGCATTCTTCTCTCCGCCCTTATCTCTATGTCAGCCGTCATAAATATTTTTAGTTCGGCCTCCGGTAATACTTTTGTTCCAATATCTCTACCATCCATTACCACTCCCCCCTCACTGGCCATTTCTTTTTGTTCTTTAACCAAAAAGGCCCTGATGGCTGAAAGAGTGCTTATTTGACTGACCAGGTTTTGCACCTCGGGACTACGGATATGGTCAGTGATATCTTCATTATTTAAATAAATTTTATTGCCTTGCCAGGTCCATTTGCATTTAATATCGATTTCTTTGAGGTAGTCCACTATTTCCTCAAAATTGTCTTCATTCAATCCCAATTTAATTGCATAAAGTGTGACTGCCCGATACATAGCTCCGCTATCAACATAACTTAGTTTTAAGTCACGGGCCAAAGCTTGTGCAACAGTACTTTTGCCGCAGGATGAAAATCCATCAATAGCTATATTAATTTGTTTCACACTCTTTTATATATAAAAAAAAGAGGCTAATGCCCATAAAGCAAAGCCTCTTTTTATTTCTTTTTTAGAAATAAGGGATGAGTGTATCAATATTCGTCTTCGTTAAATAAAAAGTCGTCTTTCCTCGGATAGTCAGGCCAAATATCTTCGATACTATCGTAGATGGTTTCACCCTCATCTTCCATTTGTTGCAAATTTTCAATTACTTCCAGAGGAGATCCTGAGCGGATAGCATAATCGATTAATTCATCGCGTGTAGCTGGCCAGGGTGCATCTTCCAGGTGATGTGCTAATTCTAGCGTCCAATACATAGTCTAATATTTATTTACTGAGTTAAACTTTAAATCCGGGTATAGAGTTCCGGAATTTTTGCACAAATGTATCAAAGAATTGGATTTCTTTACAAAGATTATATTTATAAAAAAATTATAATGAATCCGGCCGACACATTCTATCTAAAATTGGCTATCGAACAAGCCATTTTGGGGGTAAAAAACAAACAAGGTGGACCATTTGGTGCAGTCATTGTCAAAAACAACGAAATAATAGCCAAATCCAATAATATGGTTTTGGCCAATAACGACCCTACAGCCCATGCTGAGATCGTAGCTATACGGGAGGCATGTCAGGCACTGAACCATCACCAACTTACAGACTGTATCATCTACGCAACATGTGAACCCTGTCCAATGTGTTTGGGTGCTATATATTGGGCCAGACCCCTAAAATTAATTTATGCCTGCAGTAAGTCAGATGCTTCGGCTGCGGGATTTGATGACACATTTATTTACGACGAAATCGCTTTAATGCCCCAATATCGCGCCCTGATTTCTAATCAAATGGTCGTCGAAGGGGCATTCTTGCCATTTGAATATTGGGCTAAATGGGGAGATAAAAATCTACACTGAACTAAAAGATTACATAATGAGCATGGCATCTCCATAGCTGAAGAAGCGATATTTCTTTTTTATTGCCTGTTGGTATGCTTCCATGATCAGCTCTGTGCCTCCAAAAGCAGCAGCCATGATCAATAAGCTGGACTTGGGCAGGTGAAAATTGGTAAGCATACAATTGGCTATACTGAAATCATAAGGAGGATAGATGAATTTATTTGTCCATCCTTCCTGTGGCTTCATTAGTCCGTGGGCCGAAACGGCGGTCTCTATTGCCCTCATTACTGTGGTGCCGACTGCACATATTTTTTTATTGTGCTCTTTTGATTTATTTACTGCATCTACGGCAGACTGAGGCACCCGGAAATATTCAGCTTCCATTTTATGCTTTGATAGATCTTCTACATCAATGCTTCGAAAAGTCCCCAGGCCAACATGCAATGTCACTTCTGCAAACTGAGTACCTTTTATTTCGAGGCGCTTCATTAGTTCTTTGGTGAAATGCAATCCGGCAGTAGGAGCGGCTACAGCACCAATTTCTTTGGCGTAAACAGTCTGGTATCTTTCCTCGTCCAAAGACTCAGCAGGTCTTTTGATGTACTTTGGAAGCGGAGTGTGACCCAGGATTTTGAGCTGATTTTGAAAATCATCATCGGTACCATCATGAAAAAAACGAATTGTTCTTCCCCGGCTGGTAGTATTGTCTACTACCTCAGCTACCAGGATTTCATTTCCTTTTTTATCGTTGAAATACAATTTGTTGCCTACTCTTATTTTCCTGGCAGGATCTACTAAAACATCCCACAGATGAGCCTCTTTATTTAGCTCTCTCAGAAGAAATACTTCGATTTTAGCACCGGTTTTTTCCTTTTTGCCATACATGCGGGCTGGAAATACCTTGGTATTGTTAAAAATTATGGTGTCGCCATCGCCAAAGATATTCAGCATGTCCTTAAACTGTTTGTGTTCGATCTTACCTGAATCCCGATGTACCACCATCAGTTTACTGCCATCCCGTTCTTTGGATGGGTATTGAGCAATAGATTCTTTTGGAAGGGCAAAATTGAATTGAGAAAGTTTTGTACGCATTTTTATTATTGGCTTTTTTTACGGAAAAAGAGGTGCAAAAGTACAACATTCAATACCCCAAAATCAAGTTATTTTTAATAATAATTTGTCAATGGTTTAAAATGCAGTTAATCTTATTGGCCTTAATGGGAGCGATTTTTCATTCCTATTTGTGAATACACACTATAATCCGGGGAAGCAAAATCGACCAAATAGTAAATGGTAAAGAAGCTTATGTGAAGGCTGAGTCAAATACCTGGCTGAGGATAGAACCCAAACGAAACAGGAAAGACCTCTTTGAAGTAAACAGTTAATGCGTAATGCGATAAATAGATTTTATAAGGTATAAACCAAAAAGCGGCTTGGGGTATATCAATTTTGTTTCTGTTCGTGTAGAAATTAAAAGTTAAAATGAAAAATCAGGAAGCTTCATTTGTGTAAAAGGCTGAGTGCTCATCAATAGTATTTTGAACCCAGATCATGCATTAGGCATGATCTGCACGAAGTGCCGACGCAATGCCCCCCGCTTCTAATGCAATACAAAAGAACACCTAAAAAGTGCGTTATTTGTATTGGTCGGGGTTGAACCTCTGACGGAGTCTGAAGACTCGTATAGTCGTATCAGTCACTCATAGGAGAGGTATTCATTGCATTTCTAATGCATGAATCCGGTTGAATTATTCACAATCAATAAAACAAATAAATGGAGAACGTTTTTGCCTGGCTATTCCAATCATAAAATATATCCTCTTATTGCAGGTGTTGCATTTCATTTGGGTCGCAAATAATCAACCCGCAAAATCTTCTATAAGTATTAATATTTTTTAACAATATTTAATAGATAAAGCAGCAATAAATACTAACTTTGCGTTACTAGTCTAAATTAAATGCTAATATCCTTAGCATTCTGATTTATTTAATAGACTCACCTAAATCACAAGACTTTTTATCGATCTGGCTCCCCAATAGAGTGGTCATTATTGTTTCCATTTCGATATTTTTAAAAAAACTCTTACTCTACTTACTGGCGGATCAAAATTATTGATCAGTGAAATGGACTGTTTAAAGGTTCATTCTTTTCCTTTCATGGATTTGATTCTGGGAAGGCCGGTATGGTATTGTGAAAATTAAAATTTTTGTTGATATGAAACTAAATTGTTTATTATTCTTATTGATATGCCTAGTCACAAATAGCTATGGACAACGCAATATCAAAGGCATAGTTTCTGATCAGGAAGGAGGCCCATTGGTAGGAGTGAATGTACTGGTACAAGGCACTACAAATGGAACAGTTACTGATGAAAACGGTGCCTACAGCTTATCTGTCACACCTGAAAATCAAATTTTGGTTTTCAGCTATACCGGATTTACGACTCGAGAAATCGCCATTGGTAATTCCAATGAACTAAATGTCACCCTGGATGAAGGAATACAATTAAGTGAAATGGTGGTTACCGCCTTAGGCATCACCCGGGCCAAAAAGGAAATTGGTTATGCCATTGAGGAATTGGAAGGTAATCAACTGCAAAGGGTAGGGGAGACAGATCCCTTACGAGCTATGCAAGGCAAAGTTGCCGGTGTGAACATTACCGGCTCCAGCTCTCAACCGGGAAGCGCTACCCGACTGACCATTCGGGGTATTAAATCATTCTTCGGAAACAACCAGGCTTTATATGTAGTCGATGGTGTGCCTTTTGATGCTTCGACGAATGGAGTATCTTTTCAGTTGACTGGTGGTGGTGCGTATGCTAATAGATTATCGGATCTGGATCCAAACAATATTGAAAGTGTAAGTATACTTAAAGGTGCTACTGCTGCCGCTCTATATGGATCGAGAGCAAGCAGAGGGGTAGTGGTGATCACTACCAAAACGGGTGCTTTGAAAAAAGGTGAGAATAAACTGAAAATAGATCTTTCATCTTCACTTAATTTCGAAGAGATTGCGTCCTTACCCAATTTTCAAAACAGCTATGGTACAGGTACAGGCTTCACCTATGCTCAAGCCAATGGTTCCTGGGGGGCTCCATTTCCCGGTGCAGTTCCTTATCCTACTATTGACTCAATTAATCATTGGTATAGAGGAGCAGGATATGCCAACAGTTATACTCGGCTTCGTCAGGCCGGAGATGAAAGGGTGACCCCTAGAGTACCTTATCAGGCATATCCAAATAATGTAAAAGATGTATTCAACAGAGGTAGGGTAAACGACAATTCTATTACTATAAGCGGGGGTAACCAGAATACTTCAATGACTCTTACTTTTTCGAGAGTGGATCACGATGGAATATTCCCCAACGCTTCTTTTGATAAAACATCCATTGCTTTGGGTGCTCGATCACAATTTGAAAGCGGCTTGAGAATGGGAGCTAACCTCTCCTACATCAATTCTATTCAACAAGGGCTACAGGGAGGGGCTATTGGCTCGGCATCTACTTCTTCCTTTATGGCCCGTACTCTTTATCAGGGCCGCAATTGGGATTTGCATGGTCAGCCTTATGAAGATCCCGTGACCCATGAGAGCCTGTTTATGATTGCCAGAGGTAATGCAGATAATCCGCTTTGGTCAGCTAAATACAATGGTTTTAAGAGCGATGTCAACCGGTATGTGGTAAATATCAATGCTGGTTATGCTTTCAACAAATGGCTTGATGTGGATTATAGGGTGGGTATCAATAATTATTCTCAGGGAGATTTAGAATGGTTCAGACCGGGATCTCGTGGTGCGGGCGGATTAGGATCTGTTACCGATCTGACCACAAACTTTAAAGAGATAGAATCCACTCTGATCCTGAGTGCCAAAAAAAGATTTAATGATAAAATTGCATTGGAGGCAAGAATAGGACACAATCTGAACGATCGCACGTTCCGTGACCAGGGCATTTCAGGTACTCAGATGCTCGATTTTAATATTATCGATGTGGATAATACAGTAAGCCAGGTTTCAGCAGGTGGTTCATTAAACAAGAGGAGATTGTTTGGAGTATTTGGTGAAGTCACTGCGGATTACAATCAATATTTGTTCCTCACTTTATCGGGCAGACAAGATTGGTCTTCAACGTTACCGGTCCAAAATAATCATTACTTCTATCCTTCAGCAAGCGTGGCTTTCGTTTTCAGCGAAGCATTAAAAATGTCTGATCATCCTATCCTGAATAGTGGAAAGGTAAGACTCAACTGGTCAAAAGTAGGATCGCCTGCCAACCCGTATTCCTTGAAACCCATCTATTTACTCAACCTGGGAGAAACGGACAATCTCACCGCAGGTGTAAGAGATATCGATTTTCCTTTCGCAGGTGTGGCTAGCTCCACTTTATCCAATACATTATATGATCCAAATCTTAAACCGGAGTTTACAACGGATATGGAGGCTGGTGTGGATCTGGAGTTTTTTAAGAGTAAAGTAAACCTCAGTTTTTCTGTGTACAAAAGCAAATCTACAGATCAAATCTCCAATTTGGCACTACCCACCGTTTCGGGTTTTGATAATCTGTTGACTAATTTTGGTGCTTTGGAAACAAAAGGGGCAGAAGTATCACTTCGTCTAAATCCAATTTCTAATAAAAATGTCAACTGGGACTTTACTACCAATTTTACCAGGTATAGAACTATAGTCACTGAACTAAGAGAGGGCACAGATGAATTGGTAATCAGACCTTTATTTGGCGGTGGAATTACCCCGGTGCTCAGAGTCGGTCAACCATACGGTGTATTTAGAGGGACAGTCAGTGCAAGAGACGAAGAAGGAAATTTACTCATTGATCGTACCAATGGTCAAATAATAAATGCAACCAAAGATGAAATCATTGGTAATCCCAATCCTGAATTTACAGTTGGTTTTATCAACAATTTCACATGGAAAGGACTCACCCTGGGGGCGGTATTTGATTGGAAACAAGGAGGAGATATGTATTCTGAAACAGTAAATTCTTTATTGGGCCGGGGTGTTTTGGCTTTCCAGGGTGACAGAGAAAAAAATGCTATGATTAATGGTGTGTATGGAGATCCTGTAACTCTTAAAGCATTGAAAGATGAAAATGGTAATAAAATTAGAAACCAAACTATGGTAGAGGTCAATGACCTTTGGTTTGGGTCAACATTTGGTACTAACTCACAAGACGAATGGAATGTTTTTGACGCTACTGTTTACAGATTAAGAGAAGTGAGCCTGACCTATCAATTGCCTTCAAATCTTTTTAAGAAAGCAATTAAAGGTGCCACGATCTCTGTAAATGGTAGAAACCTGTGGTACAAAGCGCCTCATTTTCCAGATGATACCAACTTCGATCCGGAAACCAGCACATTTGGCGATGCTAACTACCAGGGATTTGAGTTTCAAAATCTTCCATCCATAAAACGCTATGGTGTGAGCTTAAATCTTAAATTTTAATTTCCTAAAAATGAAATTCAATATGAAAAATTATAAAATTTTCTTCTTGTTCACCCTGATCAATTTATTCACGATTTCTTCATGTGATGATTATCTTGATATAAACGATGATCCAAATAATCCGGTAGACGCTGAAATTAATAATTTAATGCCTTTTAGTCAGGCGGCCATTGTCGGATCGCTGGGGATGGGCACAGCAGGTATATCTGAATTGGTATCTGTTTATAGTCACCATATAGTGCAGCGGGGAGATCACGATGATTATAAAATTACAGAAAATGAATTTGCATTAGGCCAATCATGGGAAAAATTATATGCAGTTGCCTTACCGGACCTGAATAAAGTCATTGAGAAAGCGACCGCAATTAACAGTTGGTCTTACGTGGGGATGTCAAAACTATTAAAAGTCCAATTGTTTAGTGCAGCTGTGGATTTATGGGGTGATATGCCTTATTCTGAAGCAGGTAAAGGGGCTGAAGCCATCTTCCCAAAATATGATGATGACAAAACAATTTATCAGGATCTGTTCAAATTAGGTTTCGAAGCATTAAGCGACCTGGACAAAGTAAGCACCCGTAATCCAGGATCCGATGACTTTATTTATAAAGGAGATATGAATAAATGGAAAAAATTTGGCCGGTCGCTCTTACTTAATATGTATAATAAGGTTAGGCTTACTGATATATACGATGCTGCGAAAGTTTCCGACCTTTTAAAAGCTAATTTAATCTCAGGTACCAACGAAGATTTTGAACTTACTTATACCAGCAGTATTACACCAGAAAATCGTAATCCGGCATTTATAAGAGAATACACCACTGGTAGACCTACTTATTTTATCAGCCCTTATTTCTACCTCGTAATGAAAGGAGATACAGCTGCACAAAATAGTACCATGGTGGGTATCAAAGATCCCCGGATTCCGTATTTCTTTTACAACCAACTTGGCACCGGCGAACAAGCCGAAAACCCGGTGGCTTATCAAGATGGTAGATTCTTGTCAATTTGGTTCGCTTCTTACGATAAGGATCCTAATGAGGGCTTTGACCAGGGAAAATCAAAGACCTTACTGGGACTTTGGCCTGCAGGAGGTGCCTTCGATAATGGATCCGGGGTCAATGGGGATTTGAATTCAGGACTAAAAGGTGCCGCAGCTCAAAGAATACTTACCACTGCAGATGTATTTTTTATCAGAGCTGAGCTTGCGTTGACAAAAAATACAGGGGAGAATGCAAAATCATTATTAGAGTCGGGAATCAAAGCATCTTTCGCCAAGATCAATGCCCTGGCCCGTACAGCAGGTGCTCCAATCATCGCTGATGCTGATATTTCGACTTATACAACTAAAGTTTTAGCTAAATACGATGATGGTAATGATTCCAAAAAACTGGAATTGATACTAACACAAAAATGGATCCATGATTTTGGGTATGGTGTGGAGTCGTATAACGACATAAGGCGCACCGGATTTCCTCAAATCTGCGACCCGGCTAAAGATCCAAACGTATATTCAGAACAAACCAGGCCGTATCCGGTAGTACTCCCTTATAATGGTGACGATCTCCAGACTAATCCTAATGCAAAACAGCATAACCAATATACCGACAAAGTGTTTTGGGATGTGAATTAAAATCTGTACTCATCGACTATTTTTTAAATAATTAAAATTATAAAATGAAAAAAGTATTATTAATTATATCAGTGGCTTTGATCCTGGTTAAATGCACGGACGAAGACAGAATCAGAATTCCGGAAGTACCCGGTGGTGTTAATTTAAGGATCATTGTCGATCCGATGCACAACGGAATATTTACTGATAAGATAGCTACGGACTACCTTGGCTTCGACATGTATAGCTCAAATAAAGATCTTTCCCTGGTCGAATTATATGCTACTAAATCGGGAGAGAAAAAATTGATGAAATCTTTTACTCAGTCCGATTTTGATGCGAATCAGGGCAAATTGCGTGTTGAGCTACGGGCGGCAGACTTTGCGACTGCATTTGGCGATCCTGGCCTGGGTAATGGTACCAAAGTTGGAAATTTCACTTTTAATCCTTTAGTAAAATTAAATGATGGACGAATCTATCCTGCCTATGTAAAACTTTCTGCAAAAGATTCATTTTTAAACTTGGCTCCTTCCATCAATGGCGCAGCGGCTTCTAGTTTTACCCTGGCTTTTAATTCTTTTATTACCTGCCCGCCGGTAGACATATCCGGGGACTATGAAGTAATAGAGGCCCGGGGAAAATCGACAGATGGATGTTGTCCAAAAGAAGTCATACTGAAAGGAAATACAGTAAAAATCACCCGGCTTACTGCCTCTACTTTTAAACTCAGTGATCTCACAGGCGGATTGTATTTTGATTGGTACGATGTTTATGGCATTACCAAACCTGATGATTCTCCGGGAGAAATTGCATTTAGTTGTAATGAAGTATTTATTCAAAATTCGCCTGAACCATTTGGAGATAAATTTGCAGGTAAAGGATTATTCAATGCAGAAGATAAAAGCATTATTTATGATTTTACCAATGGTTATGGTGATGCAGGCAAAATCATTTTAAAGAAAAAAGGATGATAAATAAACAATAGTTCTAAGATTCTAATTTTTTTCTCACTCTACTGGTATTTCGGAAAGAATTAGAGTAAGTTTTTTTTGGCAGCAGGGTATATGAAGATATGCCGGCTGCCTTTTTTTATTTCCAGAATTCATAAGAAAAATAGGAGGCGAGACTGGACATTAAATATCTATCTTTGAATCATGCTTTCCAAAAATGACCACATTGATTATTGGAAATCAACCGCAGAGGAAGATTGGAATCGGGTGCACTGGTTACTTGAAAAAAGACTATGTATTTGCCCTTTTTTGCCTGCACCTTTGTTTAGAGAACCTTGCAAAAGCACTTTGGGTAAAAGAAAACCAGGTTAATTTCCCACCCAGAATTCACGAACTAAAATATATTTTGACGGACACTTCTTTATTACTCGATCAGGAACAGGCAAAATTTGTAGATGATCTGCAGAAATACCAAATAGAGGGCAGATATCCGGATTATAAACAATATATTCAAAAGTATACTGACAAACCATATGTGGAAGAAATGATTGGTAAGGCAAAAAACCTCAGAAAATGTTTGCTAGACAAAATATAATAGAGGCTGTTAATAAATTAATTACGAGTGCCCATGCGGGTGGTTTACCTATTGAAAAAGTTTTACTATTTGGCTCTTATGCAAAAGGTACTCCACATAAATTCAGTGATATTGACCTGGCCCTTTTTTCTTCAAAATTTGTTGAAAACCCTCACAAAAATATTGAGTTGATTCAATGTGCCGAAAGATTGCCTCAGATGCAATTGCATCTGTACACATTAGCTGACTTTTATGATCATCCTTTTGTGGTAGAAATAAAAAGCCATGCAATCCTGCTGAAATCCTAGCCAAACCCAGAAATTCTCATTTTTGTTATTTCCAAATTAAAATTTTAACGAGAATGGGTAAAGCGAAAAGGGGGATTAACAATTATATTTTTATTTATATTAAAAACAGTTAATTGTTTTATATATAGTTTATTTATATTTATAAATTATAGAATATCTTATAATTGTTTCTTTTTTTCAGCGGTTGATTCCTGAATAATATCGGGTAAGGCAGCATAAAATGTTAACTTTTCGTTTGACTTAGAGTTAAGAAATTCTTAGAGTTTCTTAAATTTTATATTTTTGCATCAAAGAAAAACTTATTTATTCATGAAAAGACTTACTCTAATCATCAGCATGTTCATGCTTTTTACAAGTATGATCATTGCCCAGCGTACAATTACCGGTACCGTAAAGGACGCCAAAGGCGAATCCCTTATTGGTGCCAACGTATCTCTGAAAGGTACCTCGATAGGTACAACCACCGATGTAGACGGATCTTTTTCCATTCAAGCCGAAAATGCATCACCCATTTTAGTTGTTTCCTATGTAGGTTTCTCAGATCAGGAAATTGTGGTAGGCAGCCAATCAAAAGTGGATATTATCATGCAGGAAGGGGTATTGGTACAGGAAGTGGTGGTCACTGCAACCGGTATCAGGAAAGATGCCCGTGAAATCGGATATTCTTACGCTAAAGTTTCAAATGACGATGTAGTAAATGGAAGGTCTCCGCAGCTTGCTCAGGCTTTGTCGGGCAAAGTAGCAGGTCTTGCCGTGTATAACGTTAACAATAGCGTTGATCCTCAGGCAAAGATTGTACTCAGAGGTTACAGATCGCTTACCGGAAACAATGATGCATTAGTGGTGGTAGATGGATTACAGACAACAGCGACCATACTTTCTGTTTTAAATCCAAATGATATTGAAAGCGTATCGGTATTAAAAGGTGGACAGGCAGCTACATTATTTGGTTCAGCCGGAATTAATGGAGCTATCGTAATTACTACAAAAAAAGGATCACAAGGAAAATTAAAAGTAAACTTGTCTCAAAACTTGAATTTTGATGAAATAAGCTTTTTACCTGATTTTCAGGATAAATACGGCAATGGCTCCCATTATGCTACAGCATTTGGATCAGCTGGTTACAAAACAGATTATTTAGAAAGAATGAAAGACAATTGGAGACCATTTGAAAATCAGCAATACGGTGATCCTTTTAATGGCGAAACCAGAATTGTAGGAAGAGTACTCGAAGATGGCAGCCAATTTAATTTGCCTTATTCAGCCTTGCCTGATGTAAGAAAAAAATCATTTGATGTGGGTCGTACATCCAATACTCAATTGAGCTTTCAGGGAGGTGATGAAAACGGAACCTATTATTTATCAATGGAACATAATGATATAGCCGGGGTAGTACCAAAAGATAAAAGTCAGCGTAATGGAGTTAGACTGTCTGCTACAAAGAATTATGGAAAATTGACTACTGGATATAATATGTCTTATGTGCAGGCTAATTATGATAGAACTACTTCGGATTTTTATTCAAATATGATCAACACACCAGCCCATGTTCCTTTAAATGAGCTAAGAGATTGGAAAACTAATAAATTTGCTAATCCAAACGGGTATTTTAATGATTATATTGCTGTACCATTCTTTACATTAGATAATAACAGGACCAAATACAAGGATGCCAATTTGCAGGGAAATGTTGAATTGGGCTATAAATTGACAGAATGGTTGAGTTTTTCAAATAGAATTGGAGCGATGAATAATTCCAGGACCCAGAAATTTTGGACTGGTAAATTTATACATTCCGATTGGGCAAAAAATAGTGCCTATGTTCCTGAGCCATGGGCTTGGGCAAATGATTATGATGGTATCGACCGGGCAGGTACCGATATTCTGGGATCTGTTACTGACAGATCTACCACAGAAAATGTAATCAACGACGATTTACAAGCATTGCTTAAGAAAAATTTTGGAAGATTTGAAAATCGATTAGTACTGGGTTATAACTTATATATGAGAAACACAAAATTGATTCAGGTTGGATCAAACTCAGTGGTTGTGCCTGATGTTTATAACGTTTCCAACAGACAAGGTGAATTAACTGGTACGGAAGGAAACTCTCAGGAGAGGAAATTTGGTTACTACGCTGACCTTACCACCAGCTTTAATAAATACCTTACTTTGAATGCAACATTCAGAAATGACAATACTTCCAGGTTTTACAAAAGTACCAGGCCAAAAAGCAACTGGTCTTACAATTATTACGGAGCTGCTTTAGCTTTTGTGGTTACTGAAGCATTCCCCCAATTATCAGGAAGTTTCTTGAATTATTTCAAACTCA